>JASFUL010000101.1:0-12928 GCA_050050315.1 Gemmatimonadota bacterium | reverse complement strand
TCCGCTCCGCACCCCGCCGTCCAGAGGAGCCCGACCAGCAGGAGTGCCCCCGGTCCCATGGCGCGGAGCCGGACGCCGGCGGGCCGCCCGCCGGGGAGAGCCGCCGCCCGAGACTCGGGCCGCAGCGCTCGCGCCGGGCGGCGACCGGTCAACGCTTCTCCTCGAGGAGCCGCCGCACCGTCGGGAGCATGACGTCGGGGGCGGTCGACTGGGGGAAGGTCGCGACGATCCGGCCCCGGGGCCCCACCAGGAAGGTGCGGGCCGTGTGGTCGACGATGTAGCCTTCCTCGGCCGGGTCGGCCGCCTCCGGAGCCCGGGCCGTGTCCTGCGCGGACACGCCCGGAGCCGCGGACCGGGCGGAGTCGGACGGCCCCGCCCGTTCGACGCCGGGACCCGCCGGCCCGGCCGGGCTTTCCGCATCCCCCGACGCTGGCTCGTCGTCGATGGGCATGGACGAGGCCCGCTCGGCCCACGCGCCCCACGCGTCGGCCACCTCCCGGACCTCCTCCTCGCTGCCGGTGAGGCCGATGAAGGTCGAGTCGAAGCGGGCGAGCCAGTCGCCCAACCGCTTCGGGGTGTCGCGCGCCGGGTCGACGCTCACGAGCACCACGCGGAAACGCTCGGCCTCCTCGGGCTCGAGACGCTCGCGCACGGCGGCCAGGCTGCCCATCGTGATGGGGCAGACGTCGGGGCAGTGGGTGTAGCCGAAGAAGACGGCGGTGAGGCCGTCGAAGTCGCCGGGTAGATCGCGCCGTACGCCGTCCTGGTCCGTCAGCTCGAGGGACGGGGCGGGATAGGGGGTCGGCAGGACGTGCGGGTCGTGCGGGACTTCGTCGCGGGTGAGGAGCGGAAAGGCGACGAGCACCAGGGCGAGCCCGAGCACGAGGCCCGCCGCCACCTGCAGGATACGCATGCCCATGGCTGGACCTCCGTGCGGGGGTGGGCGTCCGGCTTCGGCGGTCTGCCGCCGCTCGGGGGGGCGTCGGCGCCCGGAAGGTAACGGCTCGGGGGCCCTCGTCCCAGGCGACCGGACGGGCGGCCCGGACGCCGCCACGCCCTCCACGCAACCGCCTGCCGGAAGCCCGTGTCTCACGGGTTGGAAGGGAGCTTGGCAGGCGATCACCAGGAGCCCTCTTGGACGAAGCAGAGCTCGTCGAACGGGCGCGGAACGGCGATCAGAGAGCCTTCCGCGACCTCTACGACGCGAACGTGGAACGGATCTACAGGCTGGCGTTCCGGATGGCGGGTCAGGACGACCTGGCCCGGGACTTCACCCAGGAGACCTTCGTCCGCGCATACGAGAAGCTCGGGCAGTTCCGGGGAGACGCCGCGTTCTCGACGTGGCTGCACTCGATCGCGGTCTCCGTGAGCCTCAACGGGCTCCGGAAGGTTGATCGCCACCGCAAGCGAGAGCGTGACATCGAGGACGCGGCGCACCTGGGCTCGTCCGCCGCGAAGGTGGAGCCCTGGCTGAGAGAGCGACTGCAGGAGGCCATCGACGGTCTCCCCGAGATCTACAGGACGGTATTCCTGATGCACGACCTGGAAGGCTTCAACCACAAGGAGATCGCCGCGGCGCTGGACGTGGCCGAAGGCACCTCCAAGGCCCGGCTCTCCAGGGCCCGGGCGAAGCTCCGGGAATCGCTGGGCGACCTCGCCCGGGAGCAGGTGGGATGAACGACCAACGACGGAACGAGAACGAGCACGAGGCGGGGGCGCCGCTGCCGGAGTCGTGGATGGACGCCGCCCGCGCCTACAACGATCCGCCCGGTACGCCCTCGGACGAGATGTGGCGCGGCATCGAGGCGCGCCTGCCGGGAACCGAAGGCGCGGTGGTCTCGCTGGCCGACGCTCGGGCTCGTCGGGCCCGCCGGAGCCCGCTCCGCTGGCTCGGACCCGCCGTCGCGGCCGCGGCGGTGCTGGTGGTGGGGATCGGGATCGGGCGCCTCACCGCGCCCGCAGGGGAAGGCCCGGTCGGGCCGGTCGCCCGCGCGGCGGTGGAGGGGGAGGAAGGCTCCACGACGGGTCTGCCCTCCACCCCCTCCACCGCGGTGCGCGCGGCGACGTTCGAGCACCTGGGCCGGAGCGAGTCCCTCCTGGCGCTCGTACGGGCCGACGCCCGTTCCGGTCGCCTGGAGGGTGACGTCGGGCAGTGGGGCCGGGGACTCCTGGCCGAGACGCGCCTCCTGCTGAACTCGCCCGCGGCCGACGATCCGGCCATGCGGGAGCTGCTCGAGGACCTGGAGCTGATCCTGGCGCAGGTGGCCGTGCTCCACGACGGAGGGGGGCCGGGCGCGGAGCGGGCCCGGGAGGAGCTGGAGATCATCGCGCGTGGGCTGGAGGAGCGCGACGTGCTGTCGAGGATCCAGGCGGTGTTGCCCGCCGGTCCGGATGCGAACACGTGGGGAATCTGAGGAGATAGACGATGAGAGCGATGGGAAGACGAACCATGGTGGCCGCGGCGCTGGTCGCCCTGAGCATCCCGGCGGGCGCCGGGGCCCAGTCCGGCATGGCCGAGGCGCGGGCGCAGCTGGAACGGGCCCTGGTGGAGGGTCGGGTCGAGACGGCGGAGATGAACCGTGAGCTGTTCCGGGTGAGGCAGGAGCTCGCCGCCGTGGCGGCCGAGGCCGGGGTTCGGTCACGGGACTACTCACGGGCGCGGCTCGAACGGGCCCTGGAGGAGGTCGGCCGGAGCCGGTCCGTCCGGTCCGGACGATGGATCGAGGCGTCCCGGCGCGCCGAGCGCGTGCCTGAGGCCTGGCTGACCCAGGACCCCGCCGATTCCCTCTACCGGGCGGCGCGGGAGGCCCTGAACCAGGGTCGCTACGAGCGGGCGGCCTCGCTGTTCGCCCAGATCCGTGAGGCCCACCCCCGCTCGGGGTATTCCCCGGACTCGTACTACTTCCAGGCGCTGGCCCTCCAGCGCGCGGGAGGAAGCGCGAGACTCCGGCAGGCCCTGGAGCTGCTCGCGGAGCAGCGGAGCCGGTACTCCGACCACGCGACCGCGGACGACGCCCGCGCGCTCGAGGTGAGGATCGAGGGTGCGCTGGCGCGGGCCGGGGACGCGGAATCGGCGGCACGGATCCAGGAACGAGCGGCTGCGGACTGTGAATCCGACGACCAGGAGCTCCGCAGCGCGGCTCTCGGCGCGCTCCTCCAGATGGATGCCGATCGCGCCGTTCCGATCCTCCGGGAGGTGCTCCGGAGCCGCGGCGAGTGCTCGGCGGAGCTTCGGAAGCGGGCGGTCTTCCTGGTGGCGCAGAAGATGACCCCGGAGACCGTGGACATCCTGCTGGACCTGGCCCACGAGAACCCGGACCCGGACCCCGAGGTGCGCGAGGCGGCGGTCTTCTGGCTGTCTCAGGTGCGTTCCGAGGAGGCGGTGGACGCCCTCCAGGCCATCCTCGCCGAGTCGGAGGACGAGACACTCCAGGAGCGGGCGGTCTTCGCCATCTCCCAGCATCCGAGCGAGCGGGCGGCGGAGGTGCTGCGTTCGTACGCGGTCCGCCAGGACGCGCCCGAGGAGCTCCGCGAGCAGGCGATCTTCTGGATCGGTCAGCGCCACGACGCGGAGAGCGGGGCCTTTCTGCGCGACCTCTACGGCCGGCTACAGGACCGGGAGCTCAAGGAGAAGGTCATCTTCGGCGTCGGCCAGTCCCCCGGAGAGGAGGGGCGCCGCTGGCTCATCGATCTTGCCCGGAACGAGCAGGAACCCATGGAGCTGCGCAAGAACGCCCTCTTCTGGGCGGGTCAGAGCGGACAGCTCGCCGCCGTCGACCTCGCCGGGCTCTACGACTCCATGTCGGACCGCGAGATGCGGGAGCAGGTGATCTTCGCCCTAGCCAACGGGGGCTCCCGCGAAGGCGTGACCGAGCTCATGGAGATCGCCGAGAACGAGACGGACTCGGAGCTCCGCCAGCGCGCGATCTTCTGGCTGGGACAGAGCGACGACTCGCGGGTGCCCGAGTTCCTCCTGCGGATCATCCAGGGAGGTGGATGATGGGACGCCGCGTACGGTGGTCCGGCACGGCGCTCGGGCTGCTCCTGGCGGGCTCCGGGGCGATGACGGTCGCCCCGGGCTCCGCCCAGGAACCGGCGGTCGATCTGGCCGCCAGGGTGGTGGAGGCCGACGGCACCGTCTCCTTCCGGATCCCCCTACGGCACGACGTGGAGGTGTGCGAGGACGGCGTCATCACCGATGGACGGGGTCGGTGGGGCACGTGGAGGGACGGGCGTGCGGGAGCGTGCTCCCGCGACGTCGCCCTGATCGTGCTCGACGTCGACAGGGGTCGGGTGGAGGATCTGGATCTCGAGCCCTGGCTGGGGGAGGGGCGAGAGACGGTGGAGACCGGTCTGGCACTGGGGCCGGTCGACGGTCCCACCGCGTCGGGCTTCCTGGTGGGTCTGGCCCGCGCCGGTGACGCCCGTCGGGCGGCGGAGCACGGGATGATGGCGTCCACCCTCCTCGACGGCGTGGAGGTCTGGCCGGAGCTGCTGTCGGTCGCCCGCGACCGGGCCCTCGACGGCAAGGTCCGGCGATCGGCGCTCTTCTGGGTGAGCCAGGTGGCCGCCGGGCGGATCGCCGAGGAATTGGGGGAGGTGGCGGCGGACGAGTCGGAGGATCAGGATGTGAGGGACGCCGCGGTCTTCGCGCTCTCGCAGCGTCCCCCCGACGAATCGGTCCCGGCGCTGATGGAGCTGGTCCGTACCGCGCCTCACTCGAAGACCCGGCGTTCGGCGCTCTTCTGGCTCGCGCAGGTGGACGACCCCGCGGTCGTGGACTTCTTCGAGGAGATCCTGCGGGGAGGTTGAGCCGGGTCCGGGGTGCGTAGCGTCGTCCCGCGGGTTTCCCTACCTTTGGGGCGACCGCTTTGGCCCCGTTCCCCCGAAGCCCTTCCCGTGCAGCAGAGACCTCTCCTGGTGCTCCTCGCGGAGCACGACCCGGTCCACGTACGCGAGCTGGAAGACGCCCTCGACGGGGCTCGCCCCCCGATCCAGGTGGAGCGGGTCGACGGGCTGGCGGCCTGTCTCGAGCGTCTCTCTCGCGGCGGCGTCGACGCCGTCCTCCTCGACCTCGACCTGCCGGACAGCCAGGGGCTCACCACGTTCGAGCGGGCGGCCGCCTTCGCTCCCGACGTCCCGATCGTCGTCCTCTCGAGCGAGGAGAGGGAGGACCTGGCCCTCGACAGCCTGCAGGGAGGGGCCCAGGACCATCTCCTCCTGGAGCGGGCCACCCCGGACGTCGTGGTGCGGTCCGTCCGCTACGCGGTGGAGCGCCATCGCCTCCTCTCGGCGCTCCGCAGCCTCTCGCTCATCGACGACCTGACCGGTCTCTACAACCGTCGCGGCTTCGACAACCTCGGAGAGCAGTCCCTCAAGCTCGCCCGCAGGAACGGTCGCGACGTCAGCCTCGTCCACCTGGACCTCGACCGCTTCAAGATCATCAACGACAGTCTGGGGCACCACGTCGGGGACCGGGCCCTGAGACGCGTGGCGGACATCCTCCGTGGGACCTTTCGGCAGTCGGACGTGATGGCGAGGGTCAACGGCGACGAGTTCCTCGTCCTCGCGCTGGAAGCGTCCGGCGAGGCTGCCGAGCACCTCGTCGAGCGTGTGCGCTCCAGCCTGGCCGAGTTCAACGAGAGCGCGCGGGAGCCATACCGGCTGTCGGCGTGCGTGGCGATCGCGCGAAGCCGGGGTGGCGCCCCCCTCGACCTCGACGAGCTCCTCGGGGAGACCGGGGAGAAGATCCTCGAGCAGAAGAAGGCGCGGAGGGTCCCGTCCCCATGAACGCCGGGTCCGAGTCCGTGTCCGACGCTCCCGAGCGTGCGCCCGCCTCCGGGTCGGGCTCCCTGCACTGGCTCGCTCGCATCGCCGAGCGGGCCGGCGTCGCCACGAAGGGTTCCGTCGACCTGCCCCCCTCGACGCCGGCGCACGACGCCTGGGACGTCGTGGTGCGCGCCTACGCGCTGGACGAGGAGCGCCTGACCCGTCTGGTCGCGGAGTACTTCCGCCTCGAGGTGGCCGACGTCGACTCGGCCGACCCGAACGCGGCTCTCCTGATCCCGGAGTCCATGGGCCGGAAGCACCACGTCTACCCGGTCCTGGAGGACGACCGCCGTCTCTGGGTGGCCACGGCCGACCCGACGGACGTCGAGGCCGAACGGGCCCTCGGCTTCACCTCCGGGCGCACCCCCGTCTTCCAGGTGGCGCCTCCCCGGGTCATCAAGGAGGCGATCGACGCGAGGTACAGCCCCGAGAAACAGGTCGAGACGCTCCTGGGCAGCCTCGAGGAAGAGCTCGAGGACACGGACGCGGTCAAGCTCGTCGAGGAGATGGGTCCCGAACGGGTCTCGGAGGACGACGTCCAGGCGACGCCGGTGGTGAGGCTCACCAACCTGATCCTCCGGGACGGGATCGTGGCCGGGGCGAGCGACATCCACATCGAGCCCGGCCGCCGCGTGGGGGTGGTGCGCTACCGCGTCGACGGGGTGCTGCGCAAGCACATGGATCTGCCAATGACCGCCCTCAACCGGGTGGTCAGTCGGGTGAAGATCCTCTCGCGCCTCGACATCGCGGACCGCCTGCGACCCCAGGACGGGAAGGCGCGGGTGCAGGTCCGCAGCGCCGCCTACGACCTCCGCGTCAGCACCATCCCCGCCGGCTCGGCGGAGAAGTGCGTCATCCGGATCCTCGACTCGAGCACCGCTCTCTCGCTGGACGACCTCGGCCTTCCCGGGCCCGAGCTCGAGCGCATGCGGAGCCTCCTGGCCAACCGCGACGGCATCGTCATCTGCACCGGCCCCACCGGCTCGGGCAAGACGACCACGCTCTACGGGGCCCTGAAGGAGCTCGCCGACGGAAAGGTCAACATCATGACCGTCGAGGACCCGATCGAGTACGAGCTCCCGACCATCACCCAGACCCAGGTCGAGCACAAGCAGGGGCTGACCTTCGCCCGGGCGCTCCGGGCGCTGCTCCGCCAGGACCCCGACGTGATCCTCGTCGGCGAGATCCGCGACAAGGAGACGGCGGAGGTCGCCGCCCAGGCCGCGATGACCGGGCACCTGGTCCTGGCCACGGTCCACGCGAACGACGCCGTGAGCTGCATCCAGAGGCTCGGGGACATGGGCCTCCAGTATTCCACGGTGGCCCAGACGCTCCGCGGCGCTCTGGCGCAGCGGCTGCTGCGCAAGGTGTGCGCGGCGTGCGCGGAGCCCGTGCGGGGCATCCTGACCCCGGACGAGAAGCGCCTCACCGAGCGCCACGGCATGGAGCCCGTGGTGCGGGCGGTGGGATGTCCCGAGTGTGGCTTCACCGGCTACCGGGGAAGGCTCCCGGTGGTGGAGGTGCTCGTCGCCGGCCCCCGGTTCGGGCAGGCGATCGAGCAGCGGAAGGGGTGGGCGACGCTGTCCCGGGTGGCGGCGCAGGGGGGGATGAGGCCGATGCACGACGTGGCGCTCGAGTGGGTCCGCGAGGCCAGGACCACCCTGGTCGAGGTGGAGCGGGTCCTCGGGCAGCAGGTGGAGGAGGAGCCCGACGACCCCGAGGCCGGCTCGCCGCGCATCCTGCTGGTGGACGACGACGAGGAGGCGCGACGCGCCCTGCGACCCCTCCTCGAGTCGGAGGGATACGAGGTGTACGAGGCGTCCGACGGTCACCGGGCCCTCGACATCCTCAAGGCCGATCCGAACTACTCCCTCTGCATCCTCGAGCTCGGGACGTCGGGCGTGGGCGGCCAGGAGGTGCTACAGCGGGTCCGTGGCTCCATGGACACCGCCGCCCTCCCCGTGATGATCCGGACGGGGCGGGGCTCGGAGGCGCTGGAGGCGGAGCTCCTCCGGGCGGGCGCCGACGACTACGTCGAGAAGTCCGTCGGAGACGCCCGCCTGCTGGCCCGGGTCGAGGCGATCCTGCGACGGTCCCTGGTCTGACCTCGACGTAACGAGCCCGTAACGTGTAACGCTTTTCGCGTAACATGTAACGGCCAGGTGTCGGCTCGGCGTTGACCCGCCCCCCCTCGCTCCTAGCTTCCGACCGGACCCGACCGACCGCCCCGATCGAGAGCCGAGCCATGCGGAGAGCCCTCCAACCCCTCCTCTTCATCCCGATGCTCCTGGTGGCGTCCTGGCGTCCCGTGGACGCCCAGACGGAAATCGAGATCTTCCCCCGGGCCGCCAGCCTGACGGTCGGCGGGAGGCTGCACACGCAGCTCCAGATGTCCTCGGTGGACGGTGCGGCCACGGACGTGGCGTTCCGTCGGGCCCGAATCCGGGTCGACATCGAGATCAGCGATTTCCTGGACGTCCGCCTCAACCCGGATTTCGCCGGGGGTGAGACCGAGCTCAAGGACGCCTGGGCGCGGCTGGACTTCGGCGACGCGTTCCGGCTCTCCATGGGTCAGTTCAAGCGGGCGTTCAGCATCTTCGAGCTCTCCAGCTCCACGGACCTGCCCATCGTCGAGCGGGACGGGCGTATCGAGGGGCTGAGCGCGTGCCCCGGCGTGGGCGGGGCGTGCTCCTTCAGTCGCCTGACGGAGAAGCTGCGATTCGACGGCCGGGACCAGGGCCTGCGCGTGGACGGGGCCGCGTGGGACGGACGCTTCTCGTGGCTGGCCACGCTCACCAACGGCGAAGGGTCGAACACCGGGGACGTCAACGACGCCAAGAGCATCTCGTGGCGGGTGACCTGGCAGACGGGCTCGGTGCGGGTGGGGGCCTTCGGCGCGGTCCAGGACCACGAGGTGCCCCTGGAGATCGGGGGAACCGACACCGACTGGGCCGAGGCCGGCGGGGTCGACGTGGAGGTGGGCACCTGGCGCGACGGCCTTCATCTGATCGGGGCCGCCGTGGTCGGGGACAACTGGCTGGCCGGACCGGGCGTCGACTTCACCACCGTCCAGCTCCTCGGCTCCCACTACACGTCGCTGGGGGGCGCTCGTATCGAAGGGATCGAGCCCCTGTTCCGGGCGAGCTGGACCGACACGGGGACGGCGTCCGAGGACGCGGGCGGGCTCCTTCTGACCCCCGGCGTGATGCTGTACTTCGCGGGGAAGAACGGAGTGAGCTTCAACATGGACACCTACACGCCCCGGGGTGCCGGAGACACGGAGGTGTCCTTCAAGATCCAGACCTACCTCTACTTCTGAGACCTCGTCCCGGCGGGCTCGGATCCGCCGCCTCCCCCCGGCACCGACCGGCGGACACCCTCCTCCGACCCCTTTCGGGACCCGTCCCCACCAGGTGATCCGGCCTCGTCCGCCGCGTTCCGGGCTCGATTGACACGATCTCGGTGTACTGTCAGCTTAAGAGGCTGTCGCAGCGGCCGGATACCTCGACCTCCGGGGCGCTTCCCGGACGGCCGGGGAGGGCTGCTCGACGGACGTCGACCGTTCGCTCGATTCCGCGACAGGACGGCGGGCCTCCGCACGGGTCGCGCAGCGCGCGCCCGGGGGCCCGCCCGGTCTTTACGCTACCATCGGACACGCTGTCTATGTTCAAGAGCATTCGCGGCCGGATCGTCACGATCATCGTGGTTGCGCTCATGGCGGGCTGGCAGCTCTGGGCCAACTACGACCGGACCGGGAGCCCGATGAAGCTCGGCCTGGACCTCCAGGGGGGCATGCACCTCGTCCTGGAGGTGGACGACCCGGAGGGGACCATGACGGCCCAGGCCCGGGCGATGGCGATCGACCAGGCGGAGCGCGTCATCCGGAGCCGGATCGACGAGCTGGGCGTGGAAGAGCCCCTGATCCAGCAGGTCGGGGACGAGCGCCTCATCGTCGAGCTGGCCGGCATCACCGACCAGGACCAGGCCCGGAGCGTCGTCCAGCAGGCGGCCTTCCTCCAATTCAAGCTGGTGATGCCGCTGAGCGACGTCGAGCCCGCGCTCACCCGCCTCGACCGGGCCGTCGTCGCGAGCCTGGGCGTCGACTCCATCCGGGCGCTCGGGCGGGCCGTCGAGGCCGCGACCGCCGAGGGTGGCGACATCGAGCAGCTGCTCTTCGGCGGCGAGGCCGGGGACACGACCCCCGGCGCCGACACGACCGGCGCCGACACCGCGGCGGCCGACACCGGGGCCGCCGCCCCGGACACGACCGGCGCCCCGGGTGGGGAGGCCGACCAGCCGTCCGACGGGACCGAGCTCCGGCCGTTCACGTCGCTCCTGAACCAGGGAGACACGGAGGGCGTCTACCTGGTCGCCACCGAGGACGTCCCCGTGGCGGAGCTCTTCCTCGGGATGGACGCGTTCAGGCGCGCCATGCCCCGCGACCTCCAGTTCCACTTCGGCGAGGATGTCGTGGGGCGCGGGGCGCGGACGTACAAGCGCCTCTACCTGCTGACGGAGGAGCCCTTCATGACCGGCTCCGCCCTCGAGGACGCCGTGGCGGGGCGGGATCCCCAGTTCAACCAGGCCCAGGTCAACTTCACCCTGAGCCGGGCGGGAGGGCGTCAGTTCAGCCGGTTCACGTCCCAGCACGTAGGCGACTTCCTGGCCATCCTCCTCGACCAGGAGGTCATCAGCGCTCCGGTGATCCGGGACCGCATCGGCTCCAGGGGCCAGATCGACCTGGCCGGAGCGCCGATGGAGGAGGCCCGTGACCTGGCGCTCGTGCTCCGGGCAGGGGCGCTGCCCGCGCCCCTCCAGATCATGGAGGAGCGCACGGTGGGGCCCTCCCTCGGACAGGACTCCATCGATCAGGGAGAGGTCGCCGGGATCATCGGGCTGATTCTCGTCCTGATCCTGATGATCGGCTACTACCGGGTTGCGGGCGCGCTCGCCGTCGCGGCGCTCATCGTCTACGTGGTTCTGGTGATGGGAGGCCTGGCCGGGCTCGGCGCCACCCTGACGCTCCCCGGCATCGCCGGCCTCATCCTTTCGGTGGGAATGGCGGTGGACGCGAACGTCCTGATCTTCGAACGCATCCGCGAGGAGCTCGCCGCGGGGCGGGCCACGCGGACGGCCGTGGACGAGGGTTTCGAGCACGCCTTGTCGGCCATCGTCGACGCCAACATCACGACGCTGATCACCGCGCTGATCCTGCTGCAGTTCGGGACCGGGCCGGTGAAGGGCTTCGCCGTGACGCTGTCCATCGGGATCGTGGCGTCCTTCTTCAGCGCCCTGTACGTGACGCGCACGTTCTTCCTCGTCTACCTGCAGGGCAAGAAGGCCTCCGACCCCATCAGCATCTAGACATCACACCCGTCGGCCCTGCGGCCCCGACCCGCCAGAAGCGGGCGGGGGCGGCCGGTGCCGCCGAAACGCGATCGGGACCGCCATGAGATTGTTCAGCGGAGCTCACTACAAGTTCATCGAGAAGCGGAAGGCGGCGTACGTCCTCTCCGCCGCGGCGATCACCATGGGCGTCGCCGCGATGATCTTCAACGTCTTCAGCCTCGGCTCCTGGCTGAACTACGGCGTCGACTTCACCGGCGGGACCCTCGTGCAGGTGCACATCGACCGGGAGGGCATCACCGCCGGCGACGTGCGCGACGCGCTGGGCTCTCACGCCGGGGGAGGCGCGTACGACGTCACGCGATTCACCGGCGAGAACGAGTTCATCATCCGCGCCCCCCTGTCCGAGGTGCGCGACATCGACGCCATCCGGGCGGGGATCGAGGAGCGCCTGGTGGAAGCCTTCGGGGCCGATTCCTACGACGTGTCCAGGGCCGATCTGGTCGGCGCCAAGATCGGAGAGGAGCTCGAGGAGAAGGCGGGCCTCGCCATCGCGTTCAGCTTCCTGCTGACGATGATCTATCTGGCGATCCGCTTCGAGTGGCGCTTCGGCATCGCGGCCGTGATCGCGACGGTCCACGACATCACGCTGACCCTGGGCTTCCTGGCGGCCTTCCGCGTGGAGATCGCCCTGCCCACGGTGGCGGCGATCCTGACCATCGTCGGCTACTCCCTCAACGACACGATCGTCGTCTTCGACCGGATCCGGGAGAACCTGCACAAGAAGGGGGCCCGCAAGGAGGACCAGGTCGAACTCGTGAACCGGTCCATCAACGAGACGCTGCCCCGGACCGTGCTCACCTCCGGGACCACGCTCGTGGTGCTGCTGGCCCTCCTCCTCCTCGGCCCGGCGGTGATCCGGGACTTCTCCATCGTCCTGATCCTCGGAGTCGTGATCGGGACGTACTCGTCGATCTTCGTGGCGTCGCCGGCCCTGCTCGAGATCCAGGCGCGGTTCGGGGGAGGAGAGGGGCGCGAGCGGAAGCGCCGCCGCCGCACGGCCACGGCCTGACGGGTCGCGGGCTCCCCCGACCCCATGCTCTTCGACAGCCACTGTCACCTCACCGACGACGCCTTCCGGGGTGACCGCCCGGAGGTGCTGCGTCGCGCCCGGGACGCGGGCGTGGAGCACATCGTGACCGTCGCGTCGACTCCCGAGGACGCCGAGGTCGGCCTGTCCCTGGTCGAGAGCCACGACTGGATCCGCACGACGGCCGGCTACCATCCCCACGAGGCGGGCGCGGCACGGGAAGGGTGGACGGAGCGCTTGCGCCGGCTCCTGGGCCGGCCGGGCGTGGTCGCGGTGGGTGAGTGCGGGTTGGACTACCACTACGACAACGCGCCCCGCGACGCGCAGAGGCGCGTGTTCGAGGACCAGGTCGGGCTCGCGGCCGAGACGGGGCTTCCCCTGGTCGTGCACAGCCGCGACGCGGACGAAGACATGGCCGCCATCCTCCGGGCCCTGCCGGACGGAGTGTCCGGGGTGCTCCACTGCTTCACGGGCGGCGACGCGCTCTTCGAGACGGCGCTGGCCGTGGGCTTCCACGTCTCGTTCACGGGGATCGCTTCGTTCCGGAGCTGGAAGGCCGCCCACCAGGTGCGCGCGGTCCCGGAGGGGCGCATCATGATCGAGACCGACGCCCCCTACCTGGCACCGGTCCCGCACCGCGGTCGACGGAACGAGCCGGCGTTC
>JASFUL010000100.1:0-12939 GCA_050050315.1 Gemmatimonadota bacterium | reverse complement strand
TCCTCCACGCGGATCTCCGCCACTCCGAAGCCCGCGCAGAAGCAGGCCCGGTCCACGGTCCAGATGTAGCTGGTCAGATCCGCGCGCGCCCACCGGGCCCGCGCGTCCGCGAGGTCCTCCCCGGGATCGTCGGGCGATGAGACGAAGGAACAGCCCCCGGAGGCCACGAGGATGAGCAGGATGACCCAACGGGAAGTCGGGGTCCGCGCTGGAGTGGCTCGTCTCGTCATCTCTCACCTTCGGTTCGTGCGCTGGACCTCGCCAAGGGCGCGGTGCGGGGATCCCGTCGCCGCATCCGAGAAACGAGCGGGAGGCCGGCCGCGAGACGACCCACCCTCCCCTCCAGGCGCTCCTTTCCGCCATCCAGGCGGCATGATACGATCAGCCCTCGATCGTGCTCCTTTCCTCCGATCCCGGCTCCCGAGCCGGGGCGGCGCAACCCGAGACCGCCATGATCGTCCCACTCGCGACGCTCCGTTCCCGCCGACGCCCGGCCTGCCACGGTGCCGGACTCCTGGTCCTCGCCCTGACCGTCGCGGCGGGCGCCTGTGGAGGCAAGACGGAGGAGGAGGCCGCACCGGCCCGGGACGCTACGGGCGCGGCCGCGGTCACCGACGCCGCCATGCCGCCGGGCTCCGACATCTGGCTGGGCGAGCTGGCCAGGGAGGGGGATTCGCTGGTCGCCCGGGGGCTCCACAACGTCACCGCACGCCCCGGCTACGACAACCAGCCCGCGTTCGCCCCCGACGGACGCGCCTTCCTCTACACGGCGGACGACTCGGCGGGCCGGACCGACACCTGGAGGTACGACCTCGCGACGGATCGCTCGGTCCGCGTCACCACGACCGACCCGGAGAGCGAGTACTCCCCGACCCCGCTTCCCGGTGGCGAGGGGTTCAGCGCGGTCCGGGTCGAGGCCGACTCGGCGCAACGGCTCTGGCGCTTCGGCTGGAACGGGGGCGACCCGCACGTGCTCTTCCCCCAGGTGGCGCCGGTGGGGTACCACGCGTGGGCCGGCGAGGAGTGGGTGGTCATGTTCGTCCTCGGAGACCCTCCGACCCTGCAGGTGGCCGGGGGCGAGACGCTCGACGTCAGACAGATCGCGAGCAACGTCGGGCGCTCCATCCAGAGCCTCCCCGGGACCGACGGGGTGAGCTTCGTCCAGCTCGGGGACAGCGTGGACGGAGGCAGCCGAATCATGCGGTGGAGCGGCTCCGGCGGGGTGACGCCGATCGCGCCGGCCCTGGACGGGGGCGACTTCCACGCCTGGACCCCGGCGGGGACCCTCCTCATGGGAAGCGGGAACGAGATCAGGGCGTGGCGCCGGGACGATGACACGTGGCGGACCGTCGGGCGGGTGCCCGAGGGCGGCACGGTGACGCGCCTGGCCGTCTCTCCCGACGGGTCCCGCATCGCGGTCGTGGTCGAGGCGCCCGGGGAGGGTTGAGGACGGGCGTTTCGAGCCGACGAAACTTCGGTCCGGGACGCCCGGTAGTCCCCGGACGAGAGCCCCCTGGAGCCCCGCCCGTCCCCGACCGCCTTCATGCACGACCGGAACCCCTCTTCGTCCCGCGCCCGCCCCGCGCCCGAGGTGGTGGCCCGTTCTGCCGGGCTGCGCTACGCGACGGACTCCGGGCCCGGCATCACCCGGCGGCGCAGCGGAAGAGGTTGGACGTACCGGGATCCCGAGGGCCAGACGATCCGGAGCCGGGCGGTCCGCCGCAGGATCGAGAAGCTGGCCATCCCCCCGGCATGGACCGACGTGTGGATCTGCCCCGACCCCGAAGGTCACCTCCAGGCCACGGGCCGGGACGCCCGGGGCCGCAAGCAGTACCGCTACCACCCGCGCTTCCGGGAGGCGCGGGACACTTCGAAGTTCTCCCGCCTGGTCATGTTCGGGCTCAGCCTGCCGAGGATCCGCGCGCGCATCGAGGCGGACCTGGAGACGGACGGGCTCCCCCTCACCAAGACGCTGGCCGCGGCCGTCCGCATCCTGGACACCGCCCCCATCCGGGTGGGCAACGACCGCTACGCCCGGGCTAACCGCTCGTTCGGGCTGACGACCATCCGCGAGCACCACGTCGAGATCGAGGAAGATCTCGTCCACTTCCGCTTCCGGGGCAAGAGCGGCAAGGAGCAGCGGGTCGGCATCGCCGATGCCCGCCTGGCCGCGGTCCTGCGAGAGTGCTGTGAGGTCCCGGGGCGGGAGGTCCTGATGTACGTGGACGAGGACGGGCACAGGGAGCGGATCACGTCCGAAGACGTGAACGAGTACCTCCGGGAGGTGAGCGGATACGACTTCACCGCCAAGGATTTCCGGACCTGGGCCGGCACCGTGCGTACCGTCACGGTCCTGCACGAGCTGGGCCCCTCCCCGGACGAGCGGGAGCGGAAGGCCAGGGTGGTGCAGGCCGTGAAGTTCGTCGCCGCCGACCTCGGCAACACCCCCGCCACGTGTCGCGCCTACTACATCCACCCGGCGGTGCTGGAGGCGTACGAGGAGGGGCGCCTCCTCTCCCTCCTCGACGAGATCCTCGAAGCCGATGCCCCGGGGTCGGCCGCGGGCCTGCGGGGGGAGGAGTGGCCCGTCATGGCGCTGCTCCCCCGGCTCGAGGCGCTCGCGCTCCGGGAGGGCGCGGCGGTCGACGAGGATCTGGAACGAATGCTGCGGAGCTCCCTGGACGTCGACCCCCGCCCGGAGGAACCTCCTTCCCCGTAGCGGACCGGGGCCGGCCCGGCGCGGACCTCAGTCGGCGATCCACCCCCGCCAGACGTCTTCGTCGTGCCCCAGCGTGAGGCGATCACCGGCCCGCACCAGGGGCGTGCGGAGGATCCCGGGCTCCTCCTCGAGGATCTCCAGCCAGCGCTCCTCGCCGTAGGCGGCGTGACGGAGGCCTCGGGCATGGAAACGCTTCGAGTCGCGGTCGACCAGGGCGTCGACGCCGAACTTCCGGGCGAAGCGGCGCAGCTCTCCCCGCGAAGCGGCCCTCTTCTTCAGGTCGACGAAGTGCACCTCGATCCGCCGCTCCTTGAAGAACCGTTCGGCCTTACGGGTGTCCGCGCAGCCCCTGGTGCCGAAGATCTGGACCCTCACCGGTAGTTCCCGAAGCGCAGCTCCATACCGTAGCTCTTCGACCGCAGGAAGGCGATGACCTCCTGGAGGGTATCCCGCTTCGGCGCGCTCACCCGGAGCTCCTCGCCCTGGATGGCCACCTGGACCTTCTTGAAGCCCTCTCCCTTCACGTCCTTCACGATCCTCCGGGCGGTCTCCTGGTCGATCCCCTGCTTGAGCCCGATCCGCTGCCTCGCGCGGCCGGAGGAGGCATCCTGCACGGCTTCCTCGTCGAGGTTCTTGAGGGGCACCTTCCGGCGGGCGAGCTTCTCCCGGAGGATGCCCTTGAGCGCCTCCAGGCGGTAGGCGTCGTCGGCCTCCAGCAGGAGCGACCCGGCGCTCCGGTCGAGCTCGACCGTACAGCTGGTCCCCTTGAAGTCGTAGCGGGTCGCGACCTCCTTGCGGGTCTGGTTCACGGCGTTGTCGACCTCCTGGAGATCGACACCCGTGGACACGTCGAACGAGCTGGTCTTCGCCATGGCTTCCGGGGCGTTCGGGGTGTGGAGTCGATCGCCCGGGCGGCGGCCCGGGGACCCGTTCTACCCGTCCGGCAGGAACGGTTCCCGGCCGCATCGGCGCCGTCGTGCCACCCGTCTCACTCTGCCGGCTCACTCCGAACGGAGGGTCTCCACCGGGTCCACACGGGTGGCCCGCCGGGCCGGAATCCAGGAGGCCGCGGCAGCCACCAGAAGCAGGAAGAGCGCCACACCGCCGAGGGTGGCCGGGTCCGTCGGCTCGACCCCGAAGAGCAGCGACTCCAGGACGCCGGTCGCGGCCAGGGCGAGAGCGGATCCGACGGCCAGCCCCACCAGCACCGCCGCCATCCCCTGACGGAGCATGAGCTGGAGGACGTCGCTTCCCGCGGCGCCCAGGGCCATCCGGATCCCGATCTCCCGGGTGCGCCGACGCGCGACCTGGGCGGTCACCCCGTACACCCCCACGGTCGCCAGCAGGAGCGCCAGCACGCCGAACGCGCCGAGCAACGCCAGCACGAGATCCTGACGGGCCATCGAACTTCGCCAGACCTCCCGGAGGGGACGCACCTCCGCGATCGGAATGAGGGGATCCAGCTCGGCGAGCACCGATCGCGCCGCCGGGAGCGCGCTCATGGCGTCCGCCGCCCGGGTGCGGAGGACCACCCAGGGGCTCCGGCTCCAGTCCTGGGCCGCGTTCTCGAACACCTCCGCCCTCGGGGCCACCCCGGGGCTCTCCTGGTTCTGGTCCCCGACGATGCCCACGATCTCCAGCCACGTGGACGTCGAGTCGGGCGCCCGGTCGAACGCGATCCTCCGACCGATCGGGTCCTCGCCCGGGAAGTGCTCGCGAGCGAAGGTCTCGTTGATGACGACCACCGGCGGGGTGTCCGGGCCGTCGGCGGGGCCGAACAGCCGCCCCAGGACGAGCGGGATGTCGAGGGCCTCGAAGTACCCCCGGTCCGCCCGCCGGTGGATGATCTCGAAGCCCACGCGGTCCTCCGGCCAGCCCTCGGCCTGGAACTGGCTGGACCAGCTCAGCCCGGCCAGCGGGAGCTCCTGGATCAGCCCGGCCCGCTCGACGCCCGGGCGGCCCTCGACGCCCTCGAGGAACCGGTCGTAGAAGGCGAGCACGTCGTCCCGCGCCGCGTAGCGGACGGTCGGGACGTCGAACCGCACCGCGAGGACGCCCTCGGTGGTGAAGCCGGGATCCACGTGGCGCAGCTCCCACGCGGTCCTCACCATGAGCCCCGCGCCCACGGCGATGAGGAGGGCCAGGGCCACCTCCGCCGCCACCAGCGCCCTGGAGGCCCGGGCCCGCCGGCGGCCTTCCGAGCCTCCCCGACCGCCCTCCTTCAGCTCGGCGCCCACGTCTTCGCCGGCGGCCCGGAGGGCCGGGGCCAGGCCGAAGAGGATGCCGCTCGCCCCGGTCACCGCGAGCGTGAAGAGCACCACGCGGTGGTCCAGCGCCACGGCCGTGACACCCTCGATCCCCAGCAGCGTGAGTCCCCCCACCGCCCGGACGCCGAGCCACCCGAGCGCCAGACCCACCGCTCCTCCGACCCCGGCGAGCACCAGGCTCTCGGCCCCGACCAGCGCGACGATGCGCCCCCGGCCCGCTCCGAGGGCGAACCGGACGGCGACCTCCCGGCTCCGCTCGCCGCTCCGGACGAGGGCCAGGTTGGCGACGTTGACGCAGGCCAGGAGGAGCAGAAGCGTCACCGCCCCGGCCAGCGCCGCCAGGGGCGTCCGGACGTCGCGCACCAGGAAGGCCCGGAACGGCATCATCCCGGCACCCATGACCGCGTTGGTCTCCGGGTAGTCCCGCTGCAGGCGCGCCACCACCACCTGGAGCTGCGCGTCCGCCTCCTCCGGAGAGAGGCCCGGGGCGAGCCTGGCGACCGGGCGGACCCAGTGCGCCCGCCGGAACCAGACCGCCTCCCGGAACGCGGGATCCCACCCGAACGGGGTCCAGAGGTCCACGTCTCGCCCGGGGAAGGTGAATCCGGCGGGCATCACCCCGACGACCTCGACGGAGTTGGTTCCGAACTCCACGGTCCGCCCCACGACCCCGGGATCGGCGCCGAACTGGCGGGTCCAGAAGCCGTGGCTCAGCACCACCACGTCGTCCCGACCGTCCCAGGTCTCCTCGAAGCGGAAGCCCCGCCCGACGGCGGGCCCGACGCCGGCGACGTCGAAGAAGTTCCCCGTGACCGTGGAGACGTTCACGAGGATCGGCTCGCCGTCGCGGATCCACGTGGCCTTGCCCACGAACTCGGAGTACATGGCGACGTCCTCGAACGCCCCCACCTGCTCGCGCCAGTCGAGGACGTTGGCCGGGGCGGCCGTCGTGTGGTCCTCCTCGGTCCACCCGTACTCCGGGTTGGTCTCGTAGATCGTGACCAGCCGGTCGGGCTCGTCGAACGGCAGCGGCCGGAAGAGGTACGCGTTGGCCGCGCTGAAGATGGCCGCGTTGGCTCCGATGCCCAGGGCCAGCACGCCGATCGCGGTCAGCGAGTACCCCGGGTTCCTCGTGAGCGTGCGCACGGCGTAGCCGAGATCCTGCAGCGTCCGATCCACCGTCGATCCACCTCCTCCCATCCCCGTGTCCGCCCCACCCGGCCGGACCCCGCGTCCGACCCTCAGCCGTACCACGAGCCCGACCATGCCGATCACCTCGCGCACCGCGAACCAGACCGCGGCACGGCCCCGGCGGCTGCCCGCCCGCTCCCGGTGGACGCGGAGCAGCTCCTCGCCCCGCTCCTCCCGGAAGGACGCCGGGGCGAGGGCGAGCAGGAGCCGCAGGGCCCTTTCCGTCACCGACCGCTCCCCGGCAGCAGCTTCCTCGAGCGCGCCGCGTCGACGAGACCGGCCAGCCGGGCCGACTCGGCCGCGGCCACCTCCCGACCGAGCTCCGTGAGTCGGTAGTAGCGCCGACGGCCGTCGGTCTCGTCCACCGGCGCTTCGGCCGGCCCGATCAACCCGTCCGCCTCCATGCGTTGGAGCGCCAGGTACAGCGCGCCGGTGCTCGGGACGGTGGCCCCGCCCTCGCGCTCCTCGATCTCCTTGATGATCGCGTACCCGTGCCGGGGGCGACCCGCCAGGGCCACCAGGATCTGGTAGGAGAGGGGCGTGAGGGGGAGGTGCGACTCCGGGGACTCCGGACTCAAGGGGGCTCCTGGTGGACGACTATCGCTGTAGCATATACATAAACTGCAAATACATCTACAGCAAGACTAGAGCCCGGCGACCCGGGGGGCAGCTCAGGACGAGGCGATCGCCTCGAGGAAATCGGCGCCGTACCGCTCGAGCTTGACCGGTCCCACGCCGGGAACGTCCAGGAGCGCCGCCGGGGTGGCGGGGCGGCGGGCCGCCATCTCCCACAGGACCTTGTCGCTGAAGACGATGTAGGCAGGGACGCCCTGGTCGTCGGCCAGCTCCTTGCGGAGCGCCCGCAGGCGCTGGAAGAGGGCCTCCTCCTCGTCGGAGCGCGGTCCTTCGCCGTCGTGGACCGCCGCCCCCGGGGCCGGCGGGGCCACCCCGACGCCGGTTCCCGGTCCCGGGCGACCGAACCGTCCCGCCGGCGCCCCCCCACCCATCATCGCCGCGGCCGCCCGCTCGGCCACGGTCACCCCGGTGCAGACGTCGCACGAGGAGCCGCACGGGTCCATCGCCTCGTCGAAGTGACGGAGGATCGCCCGATGCCGGCACCGCTCCGACTCGACCATCTCGAAGAGCGCCACGGTGCTCCGGAGCTTCTCGCGGCGCAGGGCCGGGTCCCGGAGCTCGTCCAGGAAGCGCTCGTGCATCTTCACGTCGGCCCACGAATAGAACAGCACGCAGTCGCTGGGGAGGCCGTCCCGGCCCGCCCGCCCCATCTCCTGGTACCAGGACTCGACGTCCTTGGGCATGTCCCGGTGGATCACGAACCGGACGTTCGACTTGTCGATCCCCATGCCGAACGCGATGGTCGCGACCACGACGTCGACCTCGTCCCGCTGGAACGCCTCCTGGTTCGCCGCCCGGACCTCGTCGTCCAGGCCCGCGTGGTACGGCACGGCCCGCACGCCGTGCTTCTTCAGGTACCGGGCCGTCTGCTCGACCGTGCGGCGGGAGAGGCAGTAGACGATCCCGGACTCCCCGGCGTGCCTCCGGACCAGCGCCAGGATCTCGCGCTTGGTGTCGCCGCTCCCCTTCTTGCGGCAGCCGATCTCCAGGTTGGGTCGGAAGAACGAGCCTTTGTAGCCCGCCGGCTTCCGCATGCCGAGCTGCCTCAGGATGTCCCGGGCGACGGCCCGGGTCGCGGTGGCGGTGAGGGCGAGGACGGGAACGTCGAGCTCGTCCTTCAGGCCCCGCAGGCGTCGATAGGAGGGACGGAAGTCGTGCCCCCACTGGCTGATGCAGTGGGCCTCGTCCACCACCAGGAGGGACACCGGACAGCCGCGGACGAACGACCGCAACGAGCCGTCGAGGGCCTCGGGCGCCAGGAAGGCCAGCTCCAGCTCGCCCCGGCGGAGCTCCGCGAGCCGGGTCCGCCGCTCCTCGGGCGCGAGGGTCGAGTTGATCTCCGCGGCCCGGAAGCCGAAGGCCCGCAACCCGTCGACCTGGTCCTTCATGAGGCTGATCAGGGGCGAGATCACCAGCACCGTCCCCCCCAGGAGCCGGGCCGGCACCTGGTACGTCAGCGACTTCCCAGCGCCCGTGGGCATCACCGCGATGCAGTCCCGGCCCTCGAGCACCGCGTCGATCACCTCCCGCTGGCCCGGGCGGAATCCGGAGAAGCCGAAGACGCGGCGCAGCACCCCCTCGGGGTCGTCGGCGGATCCCCCGGACGACCGGTCCGGGCGGCGGTCCCTGCCGTCGAGGTCGAGGTGATGCTGCATGAGCGGCGGGTCGGGGGAGGAGGGCTTCGGGATTCCGACGGACGCATGATCGCGCCGAGCCGCGGGCGGGTCCAGTCCGATTCGGGAATCGGTTACCTTGGACCCACCATGAGCGACCCTCCCAGCCGCGGCTCCTGGATCTCCCAGGGCGACCTCTTCACGGAGGACGGCGCCCCGGTGGGAGCGGCCCAGCCGTCGGCCGACGTGGTCGAGCTCGCCCGGCGCCTCCCGCCCGGCGTGCGGCTGGGAACGTCCTCGTGGTCCTTCCCGGGCTGGGCCGGACTCGTCTGGGACCGGCCGGCCGACCGAACGGTCCTCAGTCGCCACGGCCTGGCGGCGTACACCCGACATCCCCTGCTCCGGACCGTGTGCGTCGATCGGAGCTGGTACGGGCCTCTCCCGCGCCCCACCTGGCGGCGGTGGCGGGCGCAGGTCCCCGACGACTTCCGCTTCGTCGTCAAGGCGGACCGGAGACTGAGCACGCCGGGGGAGGACGGCTTCCTGGATCCGAGCCTCTGGCGCCGCGAAGTCTTCGAGCCCGCGGAGGACGGCCTGGGCGGCGGGCTGGCGGCCGTGATCCTCCAGTTCCCTCCCATGGACGTGGATCGGCTCGGGGGCCCCCGACGCTTCGCGGAGGACCTCTACCGGTTCCTGCGAGCGCTCCCCACCGGGGTGGTCCACGGCGTCGAGATCCGGAACGCCGAGCTTATCACGGCCGACTACGCCTCGGCGCTGACCCACGGCGGGGGCGTCCACGTCCACAACGTCCATCCCGGGGCCGCCCCCCTGAGCGAGCAGCTCGAGCGCGTGCCGCCCGGGAGCGGGAGCGCGCTCCTCGTCCGGTGGATGCTGCGACCGACCCTCTCCTACGAAGTGGCCCGCGACCTCTGGCAGCCCTTCGACCGGCTCCGGGCTCCGGACCCGGAGCACCGGGACGCC
Organism: Gemmatimonadota bacterium; assembly: GCA_050050315.1. Taxonomy (GTDB): domain Bacteria; phylum Gemmatimonadota; class Gemmatimonadetes; order Longimicrobiales; family Gaopeijiaceae; genus JASFUL01. The sequence goes on along the minus strand of JASFUL010000100.1, from coordinate 3,532 downwards.
ATCGCCACCGCGATCGAGGCCGCTGGAACGGCGGGAGTCCCGGCGTTCGTGGTCGTGAACAACAAGGCGGAGGGGTCGTCCCCCCTGTCGGTCGTGGCGCTGGCTCGCCGTCTGGTCGAAGGACGGGGCTGACGGGCGTCACTCGGCGCGGAGCGTCCGGGCCGGGTCGACCCGGGTCGCCCGGAGCGCCGGAACGAGGGCCGCGACCACGCCCACCGCGAAGAGCGTTCCTCCCGCGGCCAGCAGGCTGAGCGGATCCGTGGGACGGACCTCGTAGACGAGGCCCGAGACGGCACCGGCCGCCAGGAAGGCCCCCGCCAGGCCGACGACGACCCCGGCGGCGACGGGGCGGAGCTGCCTCCGCAGCACCCCCCCGACCACGCGCTCCCGGCCCGCGCCGAGCGCCATCCGGATCCCGAACTCGGGCCGTCGGCGACTCACCGCGTAGGAGACCACTCCGTACACCCCCGTCGCCCCCACCGCCACGGCCAGGACCGCGAGGAGCCCGAAGAAGAACCGCAGCCGCAGGACGTCGGCGAAGGAGTCCTCCAGCACCGCCGCCATGGTCGTCGGCCGCGCGACGGCCAGCCTCTGGTCGGATCCGTCGACCGTCGATCGGACCGCCCCGAGCAGCTCCGACGGATCGGTCGCGGCCCGGAAGACCAGCGTGGATGCCCTCCACCGGGCCGGACTCTGGGCCTCCGGCACGTAGAGGACCCGGGGCACGGGCGCCCTCGCACCCGCGATGGCCACGTCCTCCGCCACCCCCACCACCGTGAACCAGTCGCTCCCGAAGGGCGAACGGACCCGCTTGCCGAGCGCCCTCCCGTCCGGCCAGACCTCGCGGGCGAAGCGTTCGCTGACGATCGCCACGGGCCCGGCGTCGGCGCCGTCGGCCCGTTCGAAGGCGCGCCCCTGCACCAGGTCGATCCCCAGGACGTCGAAGGTCTCGGGAGTCACCGGCCGGAAATAGGCGCCGGGACGGCTCGGACCGTCCAGGTCCGGCCGGTCGCCGACGCTCACCGGACCCTGCATTCCGCCGTCGCGGATCGGGAGGCGGGGGATGAGACCCGCCGCCGAGACGCCAGGCAGGGCTTCGACACGCCGGACCGCCGCGGTGAAGAGGCCCCTCAGGTCGGCCTCCGCCACGTCCTCCCCCACGACCATCTCCACGGACCCGACCCCGTCGACCCGGAAGCCGGTGTCGATGGCATACAATCGCTCCGCGCTGCGGACGAACAGCGAGGCCCCCGTGACGAGCAGCACGGCGACCACGACCTCCGCGGCCACGAGCGCGCCCTGGAGCCAGGGGCGCCCCTGGTCGCCGGCGCCGTCGCTCCTGGCCCCGGGACGGACGGAGGACAACCGCCCCCGCGCCAGCACGCCCGTGATCGGTGCCAGGGAGGTCAGGCCCCCGAGGATCAACGCCGCGGCCACGCCCGCGCCCAGCACGGGCCAGCGCAGCGTCAGCGTCGACCCGAAGCCGTCCCGCAGGGGCAGGGCCGCCACCAGGCCGTCGAATCCCACCACGGCGAGCGTCACCCCTACGACCCCACCGGCGCCGGCCAGCAGGACCGACTCGGTGACGACCTGGCGGACCAACCGCCCGCGGCCCGCCCCCAGCGCCGATCGGACCCCGAGCTCCCCGGCCCGGTCGATCGTGCGCGCGAGCAGGAGCGCGGCCACGTTGGCGAGCGCGAGCACCAGCATGAGGGAGGCCGCGGCCATCAGCAGGAGCAGGACCGGCCGGACGTCGCCCACGAGGTACTCCCGCACGGGCGTGAGGTGGGCCTCCTTCGTCTTGTCCCACGCCGGGGGATAGGTGAAGCGGTCGCCCAGCGCGGCGGTCAGCCGGTCCAGCTCGGCGTCGACCCGGACCGGACCGGCGTCGGGACGGAGGCGCCCGACGAGGGCGAGCCACCCGTTCCCCGCGTAGTCGCCCCGGGCCGGGTCGAGATCGAGGGGTGTCCACGCGCCGGCGTCGGGCATCGGAAAGTAGAAGTCGCGAGGCATGACTCCCACGACGGTGGTCGGGGTCCCGTCGAGTACGATCCGTCGACCGACGATGTCCGGGTCGCCACCCAGCTCCCGGAGCCAGGTCCCGTGCGAGAGAACGACGACCGGCTCGGCGCCGGGCCGGTCGGCGTCCAGGGGGAAGGTCGTCCCGAGGAAGGGTCGAGCCCCGAGGACGTCGAAGAGCTCGTCGGACGCCGGGACCACCACGAGGGGCACGCTGCGGTCGTCGCGCTTCAGCGTGGCGGCATCCAGCCCGAACGCGGCCAGTCCGGAGAAGGTTTCGACCCGCTCGGAGACGAAGTCGAACTCGGCGCCCCGCCAGTCGAACTCGGACCAGAAGACCCGGATCCCCCGCTCGGTGTCGAAGGGGAGGGGCCGGAGCAGGAGTCCCTCCACCACGCTGTAGGCCGCCACGGTTCCGCCGAGGCCCAGCGCCAGCGTCGCGACCGTCAGCGCCGTGGTACCCGGAGCCCGCCACATGCGCCTGAGCCCCAGGGTCACGTCCCGGGTCAGATCGTCGATCCAGCGAACCCCCCACGCGTCCCGGGCGCCCTCCCGATGTCTCTCCACGCCTCCGAAGCGCCTCCGGGCCTCCCGGCGAGCCTCCCGCGGAGACCGGCCCTCGTCCACGAGCTTCTCGGTCTCGCGCTCGAGATGGAACGCGAGCTCCTCGTCCAGCTCGCGCTCCATGGCGCGCCGTTCCAGCAACGCCCGCAGACGCACCCTCAGCTCCGTCCACCACCGCATCGTCCGCCTCCCGTCAGCTGGCCTGGGCCGCCACGATCCGGTCCACCGCCGCCGACAGCCGACGCCAGTGGTCGACCTCCTGGTCGAGCTGCTTCTCGCCGGCGGGGGTCAGCGCATAGTAGCGCGCCCGGCGGTTGTTCTCGCTGCGACGGCGCTCCGACGCGATCCACCCCCACCGCACCAGCCGGTGCAGCGCGGGGTAGAGGGCCCCCTGGTTGACGGTGAGCTCGTCGGCGGAGATCTGCTGGATCCGCTCGCTGATCCCCCAGCCGTGCATCGGCTCGAGCGAGAGCACCTTGAGGATCAGGAGATCGAGCGTCCCCCGGATCATGTCGTGCCGTTCCTTGCCCACCGGGCCTCCGACGGTAGTCGTCCGAACCGTCGTCCCGCCCCGCCGACAGGCCGCCGGGGTCGTCCGGGACGTCCCCTCGAAAACAGAGAGGAAACCCAACCTACGGCGTCTCCTCTCTGTAATCAAGGGGAAGGCGTCGAGATCCCCTTCCCCTCCTCGGACGCAACCCTCTGAATCTTCCGAGCGTCCTATTCGTAGGGAGGCGAGGACGGGCGGAACGTGTGGAGGAGCCGCCCAGGGACGAAGTGAGGAAGGAGACGACGATGGGAAAGCCGAGCCGCGTGCGGGATCTGATGGGAGCCCTGCTCCTGGTGCTCGTCGGTCTGTTGTACATGAGCGGCGTGACGGACCCCCCGGTTCAGCGCGGCGCGGATGCGGAGGCGGCGGTGGACGTGTGGGAGACCTCCCTGCCAGCAA
>JASFUL010000099.1:0-13049 GCA_050050315.1 Gemmatimonadota bacterium | reverse complement strand
GGGCCGGGCGGTGCGCGGGACGCTGGCGGACCGGGTGGGCGCCCTCGAGGTCGAGCCCGGCACGGGGGGCGGCGCGGCGACCGGCGAGGGCGCCGGAGAACCGGCCGGGGGCGCCGGGGCCGCCGCGCCGCTGCTTCCCGCGGACGCGATCCATCCGGGCGTCCGGCGTCGGGTGCTGCACGCCATGGAGCTCGTCGTGGGTCCCGGCGGCACCGCCGGCCGCCTGACGCCCGCCGTCGGGCGGCTGAAGGCCCGCCTGGGCGAGGCGGTGGCCGGCGTCCCGTACGACGTGTGGGTGTTCGCCAAGACGGGCACGCCCGCCGTCGAGAAGTTCGTCTCGTCGTCCCAGCAGCGGCTCGTCCAGCGGCTCCACGCCGAGGGCGACGTGACCTGGTCGGGCGGGCGGGTGCGCCTCGGAGCCGGCGTCGCGGAGCGGATCCGGTCCGAGTGGGGCGGGGCCACCCTGCGCTGGCTGCAGGAGGACGTCTTCCGCCCCCTCGAGCGCGACCCGGAGGCGTTCCGGGTGCGGGGCGACGGGCCTCCCCCGGAGCACCCGCTCTACCTCGACGGGGCGGGGCGGCTCCGGGCCCGGACGCTGACCGACCTGACGGTCGCGCGGCAGGGTGGGGTGCTCACGCTGGCGGTGCTCGCGACCCCGCGGGCCCAGGGGCGGGACGCCGCGGCCGCGACGGCGGACTGGATCGCGGCGTGTCCCCTCGACCCCGGCCTCCGGCGGGGGATCCTCGAGGTGCCGCCGGCGGAGATGCTCGACCCGGAGCGGGCCGTGGCCGTCACGGCGGCCGTCTACCTCGACGACCTCTCGCCGGGGGAGGGAAGCGGGCGGGCCGTCGACCTGGCGCTGCGGATCATGGACGACCTGGCCGAGCACCTGGAGAAGGAGATCCGCCGCAAGGCGGGCCGCTGACGCCCCGGACGGCGCGTCCTACCCCGGCCGCAGGGCGGCGCCCTCCACCTCGGCGAGCCTCGCTTCCACGAAGCGGCGGGCGGGGCGGCTCGGCGCCCCCATGAGCCCCCTCCGGAGGTGGACCGCCGCCTCCTCGGAGCGCCCGGCCCGGGCCAGGAGCGTCCCCTGGACCACGGGGAGCAGGGGGTAGCGCTCCATCACCGCGTCCCCCTCCACCCCCTCCAGCGCCCGCAGACCCGCCTCGGCCCCGTTCACCATCGAGAGGGCCACCGCGCGGTTCACCGCGACCACCGGCGAGGGCGCGACCTCGAGGAGCAGGTCGTAGTACGAGAGGATCCTGCGCCAGTCGGTGCGCTCGAAGGACGGGGCCACGGCGTGGACCGCCGCGATCCCCGCCTCCAGGTGGTAGGCCGAGAGGGTGGGCCCCCGCCCGGCCCGGGCGAGGTGCACCAGCCCTTCCTGGATCCGATGCCGGTCCCACAGCCTGCGGTCCTGCTCCTCGAGCACCAGGATGCCCCCGTCCGCACCGGTGCGGGTCGGCAGGCGGCTCGACTGCAGGAGCATGAGGGCCAGCAGCGCGTCGACGTCGGGCCGCCGCGTGGCCCGGTGCTCCGCGAGGACCCTGCCGAGCCGGACCGCCTCGTCGCACAGCTCCTTGCGTACGACGGCGTCGTCCTCGCTGGCGGCGTACCCCTCGTTGAAGAGGAGGTAGATCACGCGCAGCACGGTGTCGAGGCGCTCGGCCAGCTCCGAGGGCGGAGGGATCCCGAGCCGGATGCGCGCCTTCCGGAGGGTCCTCTTGGCGCGCACGATCCTCTGGGCCACCGTGGCCGGCTCGGCCAGGAACGCCGCCGCGATCTCCCTCACCGACAGCCCCGCGGCCAGGCGGAGCGTCAGCGTGACCCGGGCGTCCGGGGAGAGCACCGGGTGACAACACAGGATGACCAGGGCGAGCTCCTCGTCCCCGAGGCCGTCCGACGGGTCCGGGAGCGCCTCGACCGCGCCGGCGAGCTCCTCGACGACGCTCCGGGGCAGGTCGACCTGCCAGCGCGATCCGCGACGCAGCCGGTCGAGGGCACGGTTGCGCGCGACCTTGAACAGCCACGCCTCGGGGTCGTCGGGAACGCCCCGGAAGGGCCAGGTCCGCAGGGCACCCACCAGCGCGTCCTGAACGCACTCCTCGGCGAGGTGGAGGTCGGACGCCCCCAGGGCGCCGGTGAGGGACGAGACCAGGCGGGAGAAGCTCCGCCGGAAGAGATCGGCGACGAAGCCCTCGACCGTGGGGTCGGGGGCCTTCCGGCCGGTCACGAGATGCCGTACTCCTCGCGGAAACGCCGGATCTCGTCCCGCACCCCCGGGTCGAGCCGGTCGGGGTCGACCCGGTCGAAGATCCGTCCGAGCACCGCCCTCTCCTTCGAGTCCACGACGCCGTCCCGGAGGGCCAGCTCCTGGATCATCGTGAGCTCGCCCTCGTCGATGATGCCGTCGCTGGCGAACACACGGAAGAACGAGTAGCTGAGGATCTCCTCGGCGGCGGAGTCCGTCGGCCGGGGCGTCCCGTCGGACATTCTGGCGGCTCCCTGGGTCATGCGATCGTGTCGGGTGATCGTGTCGATCCACGGTAGGGTACGTCGTCGGTCGCGGGCGCGCGAGCCGGGCGCCGTCCGGGCGCCCGTTCCTCCGCCGGGGCGAGGCCTCCCGGCGCTTCGCCGCGGCGTCTACCCGTCCAGGTCCAACTCCTCGATGAGGCGGATCTCCAGGGAGCCCCGCTCCAGGTGGGGGCAGTCCGAAACGAGGTGGGTGGCGTGGTCCAGATCCCGTGCCTCCAGGATCCAGAAGCCCCCGATGACCTCGTTCGCCTCGGCGAACGGACCGTCGGTGACGGACACCCCGTCGCCGGAGGGCGCGAGGACGCGCCCCGCTCCGTCGGCGAGCTTCTCCCCGACGTGGAGGGCGCCCTCCTCGCGGAGGCCGAGGGTCCAGGCGTGGTAGCGCTCGACGATCTCCTGCATCTCGCGGGGGCCGAGGGCGGCGGCGTCGGACGCGTCGTCCCGGGGGATCACCAGGTAGCGTGGCATCGGTCGTCTCCGTGTGGTGTGTCCATTGGCTGGACGTCCGGCGTTTCGGCGCGTCCGGCCGGGCCGGAAGTCGGCGTCGCGCGGCGTCGTCTCCACGCGAGGACGAACGGGGCGGCCCGGATTCGACACCGGCGGGAGAGAACCTTTCGGCGACTCGTCGCGTCCCACATGATGAGGGGTGTCCGAAACATTCCAGGGACTCGCGTCGAAGTACCATACGTGCAGGCGAGGGATTCGGGACACCGGGACAGTGGGACGGGACGCGGAGGCGCAGGCGATGGAAGCAGGTGACGGTGGCATCGGAGGGCTCACGACCTTCCTCCTCATCCTCCTCGCCGTGAACACCACGGCGCTGGTGGTCGTGACGATCCTCTACCGGAAAGCGAAGAAGGCCTCGAAGACGCGACGCGTCGAGGCGCCGAACTCGCAGTACAAGTCGGAGTACGTCCGCGACCTGGAGGCGAAGGACCGCTGGGAGCGGATCGATCTCGACGCGCTGCACGAGGTGAACCGGGAGGAGTTCGAGAAGATCCTGGCCAAGGTGCGGGCCACGAGCGTCCGCGCCCTGACGACCCGGGAGCGGGACTTCCTCGACCGGATGGCCGACGCCCACGACCGGGTGGTCCGCCAGAAGAAGGGTCCCGTGTCGGGGCCGCGGCGACTCCCCGGAACCTCGTCCTGAGAGGGGGGCGACCGCGGCGCTTGAACCGCCGGGGGTCGGGGCTCTACGATTGAAGGGTCCGGCACGCGCCGGGCCCTTTCGTTCGTCCAGACGCACCGCCTCCGACCGCGGAGCTCTCCACCGTGCGGACCATCCACGTCCTCGTGGCCTCCTCCGCCTTCTCGCTGTTGACGGCTGTCGCCCTGCCGCAGGCCGCGTGGGCCCAGGCCGCGTTCGCCGCCGAGCGTAGCGCGACGGCGGGAGCCGCGCCCCGGGCCGTCGTGGTGGCGAACGACCCGACGGACGCCTTCGTCCCGGGCTTCACCAGCTGGTTCGTCCCGAGCCTGGACCGGGCCGTCGAAGAGGAGATCGCCGACGGCGCTACCCCCGGAGCGTGGCTGGTGGTCGGCCACGGGGGCGACATCGTCCTCACCCGTGGGTGGGGCCGGCTGGACTGGGCCGCTGACGCGGCGTCGGTCCGCTCCACCACCGTGTGGGACCTGGCGTCGGTGACCAAGGTCGTGGCCACGACGCTGGCCGTGATGACGCTGGTCGAGGAGGGGACCCTCGACCTCGACGCGCCGCTCCACCGGTACCTGCCCGCCTGGCCCGAGGACGGCCCCCGGGGCCGGATCACCCTCCGGCTCCTCCTGAACCATCGCTCCGGCCTCCCGGCGGGCGCCCCGTTCTGGCGCGGCCTCGGGGCGTCGGCCACGCTCGACCAGCGGGTCCGGGCCCTCGCCGGGGTGGACCTCGAAGCGGCGCCCGGACGACGCGAGATCTACTCCGACCTGGGCCCCATCCTGGCGGGCTTCGCGGTGGAGGCGGTCACAGGCGAGCCGCTCGACGTCTACGTCGAGCGGCGCATCTACCGGCCCCTCGGCCTGGGACAGACGACCTTCCGGCCCCTCGAGCGGGGCGTGCCGGAAGAGGCCATCGCGCCGACGGAGCGGATCGGCACGCAGCTCCTGAGGGGCGTCGTCCACGATCCGAGCGCCCGAGCCCTCGGGGGCGTGGCGGGCAACGCGGGACTCTTCGCGTCGGCCCAAGACCTCGCCGTGCTGGCGTCGGCGCTGCTGTGGGAGGAGCCCACCCGGATCGTGTGCCGGGACGTCCTCCGCGCCTTCACCGTTCGGGATCACGACCGCCGCCGCTTCGGCACCGGGTGGGAGATGCCCGCCCGCTGGGCCGTCTGGAGTGAGATGTTCAGCCCGGAGGCGTTCGGCCACACGGGCTTCACCGGGACGAGCTTCTGGATCGACCCCTACAACGACCTCTTCGTCATCCTCCTCACCAACCGGGTGAACCCCACGGCGACCAACGAGGGACACCTCCGTCTGCGGCGGATCGTGCACGACGTGGTGCGCCGGGGGCACCTGGCCCGGGAGGACGAGCTGCGGGCCGCCGACTGGCGCTCCGTGGACTCGTGGCGGGGCGTCGATTCGTGCCGGGCCGCGACCGGCATGGAGCTGCTGCGGAAGCTGGGGCACCACGTGATGCTCGGGTGGTCCGTGCTCGTGAGGGAGTAGCGCCCCGCCGGCCCCGGAGTCGGGCCCGACCCCCGGCCGCTGGCGCCGGCATCGCCCCTCCCTCAACGTTCGGGGCGTTCCGGGGGCCCTCGCATTGAGCCCCGGAGCGCGCGGCCGCCGCCCGGGGGCGAGGCGCAGGACTCCGGGAGGCGAGGCGGAGGCCTTCCGGGGGCGGGCCGCCAAGCGGAGGGGCGTCCCGCCCCGACCGCGGTGACTTCGACCGAGGAAGGGGTGGTGACGTGCTGAAGAAGCTGATTCCGGTGGAGCCCGACGAGTGGAAGCCCGTGCTGCTGGCGACGGCCTACGGCTTCTGCATCCTGCTCAGCTACTACATCGTCCGTCCCGTCCGGGACGAGATCAGCACGGTGGACCGGGGCAACCTCCAGATCCTCTGGACGGCGGTCTTCCTGGTCATGCTGGTGGCCGTGCCCCTCTACTCGTGGCTCGTGTCCCGCGTGTCCAGGGGCGTGTTCATCCCGCTGGCGAACCGTTTCTTCGCCCTCAACCTGGTCGGCTTCTGGGCGGTCCTCCAGCTCCTGCCCGATTCGACCCGCCCCTGGATCGACCGGGTCTTCTACGTGTGGGTGAGCGTCTTCGCCCTCTTCGTGGTGACCGTCTTCTGGGGTTTCGTCGCCGACCTGTTCCGGAGCAGCCAGGGGCGACGGGTCTTCGGCTTCATCGCGGTCGGGGCGTCGCTGGGTGGCATCGTCGGGTCGGCCTTCACCGGCCAGGTCGCGAGCTTCATGCCGGTGTTCGCGCTGCTGCTCGTCTCGGCCGTGCCCCTCGAGGTCGCCGCGTGGCTCGCGCGGGCGCTCCATCGGGAGGCCGAGGACGAGAAGCGGACCGTGCTGCGGACCGAGGGTATCGCCCGGGTGGGGGGCGACGCGTGGTCGGGGATGAAGACCGTCTTCCGGGATCCGTACCTGCGCAAGGTCGCCGGCTTCATCTTCCTGATGACGTTCGCGTCGACGATCCTCTACTTCCAGCAGTCGTTCCTCATCTACGACGCGATCGCGGACCGGGGGGAGCGGCGGGAGTTCCTGGCCCACATGGACCTGGCCACGAACATCCTCACCATCACGACCCAGGGGCTGTTCACGGCCCACATCATCCGCAAGATCGGGGTCGGACTGAGCCTGGCCGCCGTTCCGGTGCTGACGATGCTCGGGTTCGTCGGCCTGGGGCTGTGGCCGCTCCTTTGGACGCTGGTCGTGCTCCAGGTCCTCTACCGGGCAGGGCGCTACTCCGTCACCCGGCCGGCCCGCGAGGTGCTCTTCACCGTCATGGGGCGCGAGGAGCGCTACAAGTCGAAGGCGTTCGTCGACGCCGCCGTCTACCGTGGAGGTGACCTCGTGAACGGCTGGATCTACGCCGGGCTCGCGGCCCTGGGACTGGGCATCGGTGCCATCTCCCTGGTGGCCGCTCCGGCGATCGCGCTCTGGGTGGGCCTCGGCCTCGTGCTGGGGAAGGAGCAGGAGGCGAGGGCGGCCCGGGAGCCGGCCGAGCGGGGAGGGTCCGTGGAGGACGGGGCGGAGGCGGCGCCCGCGTGAACGGTGGGAGGCGGGGCTCCGGGCCGGCGCTCGCCGGGGCGGTCCTCCTCGCCCCGGTCCTGCTCCTGGCAGGCTGCGGCGACTCGGGCACCGAGGTCGGGCCGCACGACGTCGGCGGCGTCGATCTCGACGCCCTGTTCGCGCCCCCCACCGCGGCCGAGCTCGCCGCGGTCGAGGGCGAGTGGGCGGCCCGGACACCTGCCGCGCGGGACGTGCGGGTGGAGCGCACCGCCAGCGTGAGTCTCGGAGGGAGCCCGGCGACCCTGCGCGTCCTGTCCCACGAGGTGGACGGGGCGCGGCACTACGGCGCGGTCGCCGCGCCCGACGGGGTCGACGACGGTGCGCTCCCGGTGCTGGTCTACGCCCACGGCGGCGACGGCGGGGTGGACGTGTCCGAGCTCCTGCTCCTGGCGTTCGCGCTGGGCGAGCGGGCCGACGATTTCGTCTTCGTGGTCCCGTCCTTCCGTTCGGAGAGCCTCCGGCTCGGGGACGAGACCTTCCTCTCGGAGGGCGCTCCCAGCCCGTGGGACCGGGACGTGGACGACGCGCTGGCGCTGCTGGACGCGGCTCTGGGCGCCACCCCCGCGGCCGACCCGACGCGTATCGCGGTCCTCGGCGCGAGCCGGGGGGGTGGGGTCGCGCTCCTCATGGGCGTCCGGGACGCCCGCATCGACCGGGTGGTGGACCTCTTCGGGCCCACGGACTTCTTCGGGCCGTACGTCCAGGGCATCGTCGAGCGCGCGCTGCGGGGCTCGCCCCCGGACCTGCCGGGCGTGACGTACCTCGACCAGGCGTACATCCAGCCGCTCGCCCTGGGGACCGTGGACGTGGCCACGGCCCGCCGCGAGCTGATCCGGCGGTCGGCGGCCCTCTTCGTGTCCCGGCTGCCGTCGGTCCAGATCCACCACGGCACGGCGGACGACGTGGTGGACGTGGGCCAGGCGGAGCGGCTCATCGCGGCGCTCGAGGCCGCCGGCCGCGGGCCGCCGGACGACGAGTGGTTCCTGTACACGGGCGGGAGGCACGACCCGCTCTCGCTCCCGGGCAGCTTCGACCGGATCGACGCCTTCCTGGCGCGACTCGGCGGGTGAGCCCCCGGCCGAGGTGGACGGGACCGGCCCGGCCGTCGTAGCCTGGACGTACCGGCCCCGCCGGGCGCCGGTCCCGCATCTCGTCTCCCACGAACGGAGCGTCCTCCATGACGTCCTCGGCTCCTCGCCGGCGCCGGCCCGACAGGCGCCGGTCCGTGCCGGTCGTCCTCGCCCTCCTCCTTCCCCTCCTCCTCTCCCTCCCCGCGGCGGCCCAGGTCTCCACGGCGCCCACCTTCCCGGGGCGGACGTGGGAGCGCGTCGACCGTGACGACCTGGGGGCGTACGGGTGGTCGGCGGACGTGCTCCGGGAGCTGTCCACGTTCCTCCGGGACAGCGCGAACACGACCGGCCTCGTGGTCGCCGACCGGGGCCGGATGGTCTTCTCGTTCGGTGACGTCGAGGAGCTCTCCTACGTGGCGTCGGTGCGCAAGAGCATCCTGGCCATCCTCTACGGCGACTGGGTGGAGTGGGGCGTCATCGACCTCGATGCGACGCTGGCCGACCTGGGCATGGACGACGTCGGCGGGCTCCTGCCCATCGAGAGGCGGGCGAAGGTCGAGCACCTGGTGACGGCCCGCTCGGGCGTCTACCACCTGGCGTCGAACCCCGGCGACAACCTCGCGGACGCCCCCGATCGGGGCTCACAGGAGCCGGGCACGTACATGCTGTATTCGAACTGGGACTTCAACGCCGCCGGGGCCGTCTTCGAGCGGCTCACGGGACGGGACATCTACGACGAGCTCCAGTCCCAGCTGGCGATCCCGCTGGAGTTCGAGGACTGGGACCGGAGCGCCCAGCGCAAGAGCGGGAACCTGGAGGTATCGGTGAACCCGGCGTACCACATCTGGCTGTCCACCCGCGACATGGCCCGCGTCGGGCACTTCATGCTCAACGAGGGCCGCTGGAACGGCGAGCAGCTCGTGTCCCGGGAGTGGGTGCGCAGGATCTCCGGCGTCGTCACGCCCCTCGAGGAGATGAACCCGCCGCGGCGCCGGGACGGCTACTTCGGGTACGGCTACATGTGGTGGGTCTGGGACGGACCGCGGGCCACGGGCCCGTTCGAGGGCGCCTACACCGCGCGGGGCGCGTGGGGGCAGTGGATCACCGTCCTGCCCGCCGTGGACCTCGTGATCGCCCACAAGACGAACTCCGCCTACCGGCGCACGACGAGCTGGGAGTCCTGGCAGCGGATGCTCGAGCTGATCCTCGAGGCCCGAGGGGCGGAGATGGAGGGGCCCTGGCCGTGGGCGCCGCCGGCCTGAGGCGGACCGTTCGTCCGGTCGCCCTCCGGGATCGGGCCCGCCCCTCCACCGACCACGTCGGAGGCCGCCGCACGGGCCCTGGCGCGCCTTCCAACCGGGCCCGAAACGTGAGAGGTTACGGGGCTACCCCCGTCGAAGAGACCAGGATGAGGTGAGATGAGCGATACGATTCTCCGTTCCCTCGGCATCGAGGACTCGAACCCCGGCGGCTTCGCCGGCGAGTGGGTGGGCTCGGGCGACGAGCTGCCCGTGCGCTCCCCCAACGACGGCTCCCTGCTGGCCACCGTGCGGCAGGTGACCGAGGAGGAGTACGACGCCCTGGTCGAACGGGCGCACGCGGCGTTCCTCGAGTGGCGGACGGTGCCGGCCCCCAAGCGGGGCGAGGTGGTGCGCCAGCTCGGCCTGCGGCTGCGGGAGAAGAAGGACGACCTGGGGGCGCTGGTGACGCTCGAGATGGGCAAGATCGCCGCCGAGGGCCGGGGCGAGGTCCAGGAGATGATCGACATCTGCGACTTCGCCGTCGGGCTGTCCAGACAGCTCTACGGCCTCACCATGCAGTCCGAGCGGCCGGACCACCACATGCGCGAGACGTGGCACCCGCTGGGCGTGGTCGGCGTGATCAGCGCGTTCAACTTCCCCGTGGCGGTGTGGAGCTGGAACGCGGCCATCGCGGCGGTGTGCGGCGACGCCACCCTCTGGAAGCCGGCCTCCAAGACCCCCCTGACGGCCATCGCGGTGACGAAGATCGCCGAGGAGGTGTGCCGGGCCAACGACGTCGATCCGGCCGTCTTCTCCCTGGTGGTGGGGCGCGGCTCGACGGTGGGCGACCGGCTCCTCCACGACCGGCGCATCCCCCTCGTGTCGGCCACGGGGAGCTGCAAGGTCGGACGGCGGGTCGCGACCGTGGTGGGCGAGCGGCTCGCCCGCACGATCCTCGAGCTCGGCGGCAACAACGCCATCGTGGTGACGCCCAGCGCCCGCATGGACCTGGTGCTGCCCGCCATCCTCTTCGGGGCGGTGGGCACGGCGGGTCAGCGCTGCACCAGCACGCGCCGGATCATCGCGCACGCGTCGATCCGGGACGAGCTGGTCGAGCGCCTGGTGCGCGCCTACGGCGACATCGCCATCGGCGACCCCATGGATCCGGACACGCTCATGGGGCCCGTGGTGAACGAGCAGGCGGTGAAGGACCTGATGCGCGCGAAGGAGCGCGTGGTCGAGGAAGGCGGCGAGATCCTGTACGGTGGCGAGCCGCTCGAGGGCGAAGGGTATCCCGGCGGCCTGTACGTGACCCCCTGCATCGCGGCGGCCGAGAACCACTGGGAGATCGTGCAGGAGGAGACGTTCGCGCCGATCCTCTACATCCTCACCTACGGCTCGAAGGACGCCACCGGGGAGGCCGCCGTGACCGAGCTGCCCGAGGCGATGGCGCTACACAACGGCGTGCCCCAGGGTCTCTCGTCGGCGATCTTCACGGAGAACGTGCGCGAGGCCGAGCACTTCATGAGCCACCGGGGCTCGGACTGCGGGATCGCCAACGTCAACATCGGCACCAGCGGCGCCGAGATCGGTGGCGCGTTCGGTGGGGAGAAGGAGACGGGAGGCGGCCGCGAGTCGGGCTCCGACGCGTGGAAGGCGTACATGCGCCGCCAGACCAACACCGTCAACTGGAGCACCGAGCTGCCCCTGGCGCAGGGGATCGAGTTCGGCGGCTGAGGACGGGCCCGGGTCCCGGGCGGGGAGCGCCCGGCCGGCGAGTCGGGTCCGGGCGGGGCTCCGCGCCTGGCGGGACCCCGACGCTCAGCCCGAGGCGATGGTCAGGCTGAAGCCGTCGGGGTCCACCACCGAGAAGGCCCTCGAACCCCACGGCGTGTCCGCGGGAGGGCTCTCGAGCGCGCCTCCGCGGGCCACGAAGGCCTCGGCGAGCGAGTCGACGTCCTGGACGGTGGTGAGGTAGAGCCGGAAGCCCTCGCCCTTCTTCCGGTCGCGCCCCTTCGCGCCGTCGTCCTGGTTGAGCATGATGGAGCTCGCCCCCGCCAGGAGGTACGCCCCCACCGTCCGGCCGTCGCGCTCCCACGTCTCCTTCACGTGGCAGCCCAGGACGTCCCGGTACCACGCCAGGCTCGCCTCCAGGTCGTCGACGGTGAGGGAGGGCGAGATGTCGCGGAGTCGGAGGGACTCGGGCTCGGTGCGGCGTTCAGGGTTCGCCGTGGATTCGTCGCTCATGGGAGAGGCTCCGCGGTGCGGTGGGGTGGAGAGCCGCTCGGGTTCGGGAGGCCATACGGTAGAGCCGCCCGAACGGGCCGTGCAAGCCCGCCGGTCCGCCGGGCCCCCGGGGTGGCCGTGGGAGCCGTTGCGCGGGTGGTGGAATTACACCATTTTTCCACCATGGCCCTCAACATCAAGAACGCCGAAGTGGAACGCCTCGTGGACGAGGTGGCGGGCGTCACGGGGGAGTCCAAGACGGAGGCCGTCCGCGTGGCTCTCCTCGAGCGACGAGCGCGCCTCCGCACCCGCGTCGCCGCGGGCGCCCGCGCCCGCCGCGTGCGGCGCTTCCTGGAGAACGAGGTCTGGGATGCCATCCCCGAGGATCAGCTCGGCCGGCCGCCCGACAAGGAGGAGCGGGAAGCGATCCTGGGATACGGGCCGGAGGGCGTGTGATCGTCGACAGCTCGGCATTGCTGGCCGTCGTCTTCCGGGAGGCGGGGTACGAAGGAGTCCTCGAGCGACTCCTGGCCGATCCGGCCCCGGCCGTCGGGGCGCCGACCCTCGCCGAGACGGGAATCGTGCTCGCGGCGCGTCTCGGTCCCGCGGCCCGCGGAGTCCTCGAGCGCTTCCTCGACGAAGTCGGGATCCGGGAGGTGCCCTTCGCCGAGCTCCACTGGCGCGAAGCGGTGGACGCGTTCCGACGGTTCGGGAGAGGCCGACACCCCGCGGCGCTCAACTTCGGGGATTGCATGACCTACGCCGTGGCGTCGCTGGCTGGCGAGCCGCTGCTGTTCCGCGGCCACGACTTCGCGGAGACGGATCTCGAGGCGGCGGGCTGACGCCGCCCTCTTCGACCGGGGCCGGAGCGCGCGGGAGCTGCCCGCCGCCGGCGCGGCGCGCGGCCACACGCTTGCGGGGCATCCACGGGAGCCCGAGGATGGGTCGAAACACCTTCCCTCGGTCCCCGGGTCCGTCCATGAGACTGCTCCTGGCGTCCCTCCTCGCCATCTCGGCCGCCGCCGCGTCCCTCCACGCCCAGACGCCCGCCGACACGCGCTTCCCGGTCCTGCCCCCGGCCGTGGAGGCGGGGACCGACAGCGTCTTCCTGGACCTCGACCGCACCGACTCCCCGGGGTGCGCGGCGGGGGTGGTGATCGACGGCGTGCTGGCCTTCGCCGACGGCTGGGGCAGCGCCAACCTCGACCACGAGCTGCCCATCACGCCGGAGACCGTCTTCTACATGGGGTCCGTGTCGAAGCAGTTCACGGCGGCGGCCGTGGCGCTCGCCGCGCGCCAGGGCCACCTCACCCTGGACGACGACGTGCGCAGGTGGTTCCCCGAGCTCCCGGACTACGGTGACACGATCCGGGTGCGCCACCTGATCCACCACACCAGCGGCATCCGCGACTACCTGACCCTCCTGGGCTTCGCGGGCACGTACGAGGGGGCCTCCGACGAGCAGATCATCCGGCTTCTCGCGCGGCAGAGGGCGCTGAACTTCCCTCCCGGAGAGCGCGAGCTCTACAGCAACAGCGGGTACTTCCTGCTCTCGGAGCTGATCGAGCGGGCCACCGGCATGACGCTGCCCGAGTACGCCCGGCGCGAGTTCTTCGTGCCGCTGGGGATGCGGAACTCCCACTTCCACGACGACCCCAACCACATCGTGCGGTACCGGGCCACCGGATACGCGCCGGCCGACGGCGGCTTCCGGATGAACCACGCGTGGGCCTTCTCGCAGGTCGGCT
>JASFUL010000098.1:0-13078 GCA_050050315.1 Gemmatimonadota bacterium | reverse complement strand
CAGGTTGACCGCGTAGCCTCCGTAGCTCGTCCCGTGCACCCCCAGGCGGTCGGAGTCGGCCACGCCGCGCCGGATCAGCTCGTTCGCCGCCGCCGTGACGCCCTTCATCCAGGCCTCGCCCGGGTAGCCACGCTCCAGGTGGACCGACGGCCGGACCACCACGTAGCCCTGGCTGGCCAGCACGTTGACCGTGCCGTTGAAGTCGTCGTCGAAGAAGTCCTCGTAGACGTGGAAGACGGTGGGCCAGCGCCGGCGTTCGGTGTAGTCCGGCGGATAGTAGACGACTCCGAAGAGCTCGCGGCCGTCCACGTCCAGGTAGCTGAAGAGCTCGGTCCGGGCCAGGGCGCTCGCGTCCAGATCGGGGTTCGCGTCCGTCAGGCGACGGGGGTCGGCCAGTCCCGGGTCGGCGGCCCACAGGTCGAGGGGGCGGTTCCCGGGCGCGGTCCGGTAGAGGAGGGTGCCTCCGTCCTCGGAGACGGTGACGCCTTCCAGAAGCCGCTCGGTGACGAGGAGATCGGTCGTCGTCCCGTCGTCGAGGTCCAGGCGTACGATGGACCGTCGCCACGCGTCCCGGGCCTCCCGCGTCAAGTACGCCGCCTCGCCGTCCGGCGACCAACCTTCGACGCTCCAGCTCGGCCGCCGTGGCACCGAGTCCTCGTCGGGGCGGTCGAGGACCAGGCGGGGCTCGTCACCTCCGGGCTCCAGCAGATACCAGTCACCCTGGCGGGTCGCCAGCACGCCCTCGCCCCCGGGCGCGACGGAGAGCACGGACCACGAGCCCTCGTCCTCGTCCCCAATGGCGGCCCTCGCGTCCGACATGGCCCCTTCCCCCTCGTCCGCCTCCTCGTCGCCCGACCCGGTGAGCCGATTGGGCTCCTCGCCGTCCACCGACGCCAGGAAGACGTCGCCGTCCCGTACGAAGCCGTAGTGGCCGCCCCGCCGGGACCACGTCGGCCGGACCTCCTCGGTGCTTTCGATCACCGTGCGCTCGTCCCCCGTGACGGGATCGAGGAGCCGGACCCGATCCCGCGTCCCGAAGATGCGCGCGTAGCTGGTCTCCTCGGTGATGTCGTCCTCCCACACCAGCCGTCCGTCCGGGAGCACGCGGTAGTCCGCGAGCATCGTCTCGGGGATCACCTCCCGGGAGTCGCCGTCCCCGGGATCCCAGACGTGGAGCGACTGGATCCCCGAGCGGCGGCGCAGCGCTTCCCACGCGAGGAAATCCTCTTCGGAGGACTGGACCACGACCGGCCCCTCGGTGAGCCGCCGGAACTCCGCCTCGGCCTCTACCCTCCACGCGGGGCCCCGTACCGGTACGTAGAGCGCGTCGCCGTCCGGGCTCCAGCGCAGGGGCGCCCCCTGCCCCGCCACCGTGCGACCCCCGGGCAGCGCGAGGGTCGCCACGCGCTCGAGGACCCCGCCCCCTCGCCGGAGCACCTCGACCCCGAAGCGCTCACCGTCGTGGACGAGGGCGGCCACCCTCGTCCCGTCGGGTGACAGGACCGCATCCCGCACCGACGCGTCGCGGGGAAAGGCGATGCGAGCGCCGGTCCGGGTGTCGACGAGGACGACCGTGCCTCCAGCCGGCGCGACGTACGTCGGATCGCCGTAGCGGTGGTTGTCCCGCCCCAGCCGGTCCCGGAGGCTCGCGACCGAGACGACGGCCCAGCGGCCGTCGGCCGAGAGATCCACGAGCCGCACCCGCTCCGCGTCCAGCAGGTCGTCGACCGTGAAGGCTTCGGACGCCTGGGCCACGCCGGCCGCCGGCGTGAGGGCCAGGACGAGGGCGACGAGGGGTGGTCGGAGCAGGGGGCGCCGGGCCCTGGAGGTGGAGCGCACGGAGAGGATCCGGGATCGGGGGATGCGAACGGGGTGCGCGGGGCACATGCGGGACGCTACGCCCCCCACCCGGTGGAACGCAACGAGCCCCCTCCCCTCCGCCGGTCGCGTCAGGGGAGCGAGCGAGCCCGACCCGGGCGCCTTCCCCTACCCGGAAGCCCCCTCCGGGGACGTCGGGCCTCGACCGTCGCCCGCCAGGTACGGGACGAGAAGCCTCACGGCCTCGTCGGTCGCCCGCTCGGGCGTCGGCTCTCCCCCCCCGGTGTCCAGATCCGAGAAGAGGAGTACCTGGCCGAGCACCCCGGTGCACGCCCCCAGCCAGAAGTCGACCCGGGACGCCGGGGAGCCGTGCCCGGCCGGCAACGCGTCCCGGCGTTCCCGCACGAGCACCAGGAGGTGGTCCCGCACGAACCCGTTGAGCTCCCGGGCCCGCGCTCGGACCACCTCGTCGCGCCTCCAGCGGGCCTCGTAGACGAACGCCCTCATGAGGTGGCCCCGGCGGGTGTAGATCCCGGCGAGGCGACGCACGAAGGCCTCCGCGATCTCCCGGAGTCCCTGGCCCCGCCAGCGTCCGGGCCCGAGGAAGGCCTCCCACCCCTCCAGCGCCACCTCGAAGGTGCGTCCGTCCAGGTGGCGCAGAAGCGACGCCTTGTCGTCGAAGCGGTGGTAGAAGGCGCCCTTGGTGCACCCGGCCCGGCGGGCAATCTCGTCCACGGTGATGTGCTCGAAGGAGCGATCCTCGAGCAGCTCCTCGGCGGCGTCGAGCATCCGGTCCAGCGTACGTCGGCTCCGCACCTGCCGGGGGGGACGGACGTGAGGGTCGCTCACCCGGCTCCACCCCCGGCCGCCGGCACCAGGAACGGTGGCCTGGGAGCTTCGGCGATGCAGCGCACGTCCATCCCGAAGGGGTCGACCTCGTCGAAGAAGCGGGCCAGCGCCTCGCGGGCGCACGGGGCGTACGCGAAGTTGTGGTGCCCCTCCCGCACGACGACCCGGCGGGCGTTCGGCATGTGTTGGTGGAGCTCCTCGGCCCAGGCGGGCGGCGCGATCGGGTCCAGCCAGCCCGAGAGGAGGAGCATGGGTGTGTCGCCGGTGGGGGGTTCGAAGAAGTCCGACGGAAGGTCGCCCCGGGGCCATTCGGCGCACTGATCGCGCAGGGACCGCACCCACCCGCCGCCCCAGAAGGTGCCGGCCGTCGCGGGACCGATCTCTTCTGCCCGCACCCGGCCGAGCTCCTCGGCGCAAGCCGCCGACAGGAAGAGCCCCCGGGACAGCACCGCGGGCGTCAGACGCGCGATCCGCACGTACGCCGCTCCGAGAGCGTCGAAGTCCCCGCCGTGGGCCGCGTGGATCAGCGCGGGGATGGAAGCCGACTGCGCCGGCGAGAGCAGACCCGTCCGGAGCACGCTCCCGAAGCCCGTGCGGGTGAGTGGGAGCGGGTCGGATCGGCCGCCGTCGGGGAGCGGCACGGTGAACGTCGCCGGCTCCTCCTCGAGGCGTCCAACCACCTCGTCGAGCTCCGTTCCGAGGTCGGGATAGGCCCTCCGGCACGCGTCGTCGACCATGCAGTCGTCGATGAGCCGTCGCATGGCTCGCTCCGCCGAGCGGGGGCTTTCGAGGAGCGCTCGCCGGTGCGGAGGCGTCACGGCGAAGACCGCGACCGAACGGACCCGCTCGGGGTGACGCCGGACTACCTCGAAGGCCTCCCGGGACCCGTAGGAGCCACCGTAGAGGTTCAGGCGCGCGATCCCCAGGCTGTCGGCCAGGGCGATCACGTCGGCGGCGGCGAAGGGTGTGGTGTACTTCGTCAGGTCCGCCCGGGGCTCGAGGTGCTCGCGGCAGCGCCGCGCGTCTCCGGGCATCGCGGGTCGCACCACCTCGCCCGGGGGCGTCTCCGGGCCGGGCTCGTCCGGACAGTCCAGAGCGTTGGAGCCTCCCGTGCCGCGGCGGTCGGGGAGGATCACGTCCCGCGTCCTCCGGACGACCTCCAGATCCTCGGCGACCCACGGCGCCGCCCGGCTCGCCGCCTGTCCCGGTCCTCCGTCGAGGGTCAGGACCGGGTCGGGGCGTCGGAGAGAGTCGGGCCCCGTGGCCGGCAGGAGCGCCACCCGGAGCGAGAGGACGCGCCCCGGAGCCGCCGGATCCTCGGGCACGGAGACCCGTCCGCAGAACGCCTCCCCCTCGTAGCCCTCGAGGGTACAGGGCTCGAAGCGCCGCCCGTAACGGCCCAGCGTGTCCGGCACGGGCCTGATCCACCGGGACGGTCCGGCGCTCCCGGCCACACCTCCGGGGGCCCCCGCGGCCAGGACCAACGCCCCGATCATCAAGGCCGCGGCGCCGCCCCTCCCGCCCTCTTCTCCGCCCCTGCGAGCCCACCCCATCGTCCCCCCCTGAAAAATCATACTCATCAGTACGGTTTTGCAGTCTGGGGGGTCGCGGGCCGGGCGTCAAGCACGGCGCGACGCGGCCCGGGTCGGACGGGATCCGACCCGGGCCGCCGAGGACGTACGGGGGCGCCCGCGCCCCGGGCTCCTACCGGAGCACCGCCCGGTCCCGGGCTAGCAGGGCCCAGGAGGCGTGGGCCATGTCGTCGAACCAGCCGACGAAGCGCCGGGGCTCCGGCTCGGAGTACGCCGCCAGGTTCCGGGCCCACCGGAATCCGATGGGCTGGTAGAGAAGCTCCGCCTCCACCGTGAAGGGCCCGGCTCCGGCGTCCACCGGAACGGCGAAGCGCACGCGGTCACGTCCATCCCCGAAGTCGGCGTCGTCCGAAGCCGCCCCGTGGACCGCCACGTCCTCGTGGGCGGCCGTCTTGTCGAAGCCGCGGGGCGTCAGACGGCTGTCCTTCCGGTATTCCACCGCCCGGATCAGGCCGGTGGTCACGTCGCCCCGGGAATCCACCATGATCGCCTCGTAGATCTGCACGTCGCCGGAAGACGTGATCTCCGTGTGGTGCGGCTCGTAGCGGGCGGGGTCGTCGTCGTTGTCGTTCCCGACGATCCGACCCTCCGGCGTCACGGCGCCTGACTCGAAGACGGCCCGGCCCGTTCCGTCCCGAACGGTCACGTGCAGCCAGGCCCTCCGGGACGGATAGGCCGTGGGGAGCTTGTGCCCGGCCAGGTTCTCGACCTCGACGACGGCGACCAGCGCGCCGTTCTCGAGAGCCGGCTCCCCGACGGTGACCCTCGCCGCGCTCGCCGCCAGGTGGTCGAGGGTGCGCTGGACCGCCGCGTCCATCTCCTGCGGCAGCGCCCGGATCCCCATCTCGTCCCGGTGACGGTTCAGCATCCCCAGCATGAAGAAGTTGCCGCCCCGGAAGACGTGCCTCGACACGTCGGCCCGTGGGAGTCCCAGGACGCCGGTGACGGGTACCTGCTCGCGGACCACGGGCATGTGGCAGGATTGACAGCTCCGGCCCTCGTCGGCGTGGGCGCTGTGCCGCCACTCGAGGTAGGGCACCTGCTCGGGAAGCTCGCCCACGTCGCGCCCCTGCTCGTCGAGGGCGTGCGTGTACAGGGTGTGGCAGGTGGCGCACAGCTCGGACGACTGGATGTGCTCGGCCCTCCCGGGCTCGAAGCCCACCGCCGAGCGCATGAGGGCCTTCCGTCCGGTGTCGACCTCGAAGGGCCCGAAGATCTCCCGGGCTCCGGGCGCTTCCTCCGGAGCCGCCACGACGAAGCCGCCGACGAAGCTCTCGCGGGTCCCCAGACCGTCGGCCCGGATCTGGTGGCACATCGAGCAGCTCGCGCCGTCGGCCGCCAGGGTCGGCTGCACCGTCGCAGGGTCCGGGGCTCCGGGATCGGAGGCTCCGGGAACGTTGGCGAAGACCCGTCCGGTCCCACCGCCGAAGTGGGCCATGGTGTTGGCCATCGGCATGTGGCACCTGGAGCACTCGTTCTCGATGGCTTCCCGGGCGGCGGGGTGATCGGTGATCTCCCTGCGCACCGCGGCTTGCCAGTATGGATCCCTGGCCGAGTTGGCCATCATGGACGCCCGCCAGTCGAACCCGATGGACACGTCCTTGCCTGCCCGGGTGGAGACCCCCTGGTGGCAGGCGATGCACCGATCGGAGGTCTGGAACACCGCGCCGCCGCTGGGATGCTGCTGCCCCGCGAGGAAGGTGGGCGTGGCCGCCAGCAGGCACCCCGCGAGGGTGGCGAGGGACGCGCGGCCGATCGAGCCGGGGAGAATCTGCATGGTCGTCACCATCCTTCGAAGAAGCCGCCGTCGAACCAGTCCCACAGCAGGTAGGCCACGAGCCGGACGTCCCGCCCCCCGGTCTCGTTCATCGGGACCAGGACGCCGACGTTGGCCATGATGTGCTGCCGCGTGTTCAGCGTGACCTGGAGCTGCGGGACGAGGTCCCAGGTGGTGGTGGCGCCGCCCTCCAGCTCCCGCTTCGCCTGGACTTCCACCATGGGCGTCCAGGCCCGCCCCCACCGACCCTGGGTGAAGGTCCTCCCCAGCCCGCCCCGGAAGACCCCCTCGTTCTCGGCGTCCGAGTCCGCGGGCACCTCCACCACCGCCTGCAGCTGGAAGAAGGCGTCGGCGGGGAGCGCCTGGCCGTACGAGACGAACGACTCGAACACGGTGACCCCCCCGCCGAAGCCGTCGCTCTCGTCCCCGGTGGGGAGCTTGACCTCGCCCCCGAGGCTCAGGATCGTCCCCGACGCGAAGTCGTGGAACATGTCGCGCTTGACCCCGAGCACGAGGTCGCCGAGCCCACCGACCCAGTCGGACGAGCTCGGGTCCGCCTTCTCCTGGAAGGCGAACGGGACCACCACCTCCAGCTGGCTCCGCTTGCCGAACCGCCGCTCGTAGACGATCGCGTTCGACACCCCCGTCGTCTCCTCGAGGGAGAAATCCGTCTCGAGCACCGCCTCGTCCTCCGGGTACGCCTTCTCCGTCAGCAGGGCCCGGGGGAAGTTCAGCTCGCCCCTGGGCCAGTCGTCGTCCCCGCACAGCGTGCGGACGTAGTCCATGGCCCGCTGGAGCTGCTCGGGCGTCAGGAGCCCTCCGAAGGCCGGCATCATGCGCGAGAAGCCCCGGCCGGGGCCGCCTTCGTGGGCCACTCCGACCCAGTCGGCGTCGGGCTCCCGGGAGGCGAAGGTGCACGAGGTGAAGTCGGGGAGCTCCTCCTCGAACGCGACGAGCGCCGCGGCCCTCCCCGCACCGTCCGGCCCGTGGCAGTTGGCGCACGCCGCCCGGTAGATCGTCCGGCCGTCCGCGTCGGCGGCCACGGCCGGGCCTGCCGCGTCCTGGGCGGCCGCGTGTCTGGGAAGCACCGCGACCAGGGCCACGGCGAGCAGAGGGCGGAGGACGCGTGTCCCGGTGCGTGGTCCCACCATGTCGCGCTCCTGCCCGGGCGTCCGGGGAAAACCCCTCCGGGGCGGGTCGCCCGGGAGACCCCGCCCCGAGCTTCAAAGGTATCCGGCCCCGGGCGCCATCGGGTGTGGGGAGAGTCCGGGAATGCGCTGTGGGGAGATAGCCCTACTCCGATGCGCCCATCCGGCGCCCGGCGATCGCTTCGGGCCTTCAGCGCTTCTCTCCCCACCGCTTCGCTTCTACTGTTAGGACGTCGATCGGGAACGACGCTCCAGCTTCCAGCGGGTCCGCCGCAGCGTCCCACGAATCCAACCGGACGATGGCCATGTCTCGCCGACTGCTCCCCACCGCCCTCGTCGCCGCGCTCCTCGTACCGACGTCGATCGCGGCCCAGGAGACGGGCCCTCCCGGGCTCGATTCCGACACCGTCACCGTGGGCCGCATGGACTTCGGGAAGATGTGGACCTTCGAGTACCCGCCCACCGAATGGTTCCAGGAGGCCTACGACTTCGAGGCGACGCCGGAGTGGTTCGAGCGGGCGCGCCTGTCGGCCCTCCGCATCCCCGGCTGCTCGGCGTCCTTCGTGTCCCCCGCGGGCCTCGTGGTGACCAATCACCACTGCGTGCGCGGTGCCGTGTCGCGGGTGGCCGGACCGGGTGAGCCCCTCCTGGACGAGGGGTTCTATGCCCGCACCCTGGCGGCAGAGCGCAGGATTCCCGGGTACTACGCCGACCACCTCGTACGGGTCGAGGACGTGACCGACGAGGTGTACGCGGCGTTGGAGGCGGCACCGACGGCGGGCCGCGCCGAGGCCCGCCGAGGTGTCGTGGAGCGGATCGAGGCACGCCTCGGGGCCGAGCACGGGGGCGACGACCCGGTCCACGTGGAGGTCGTCCCCCTGTACAACGGAGGACGGTTCTCGGCCTACGTGTTCCGTCGTTTCACCGACGTCCGCCTGGTCGCCGCCGTCGAGCTCCAGGCGGGCTTCTTCGGCGGCGACCCGGACAACTTCACCTACCCCCGATACGCCCTGGACTTCGCCTTCCTGCGGATCTACGACGACGGGGAGCCGTACGAGCCCCGGCAATGGTTCACCTGGGGCGAGGGGGTGGAGCCCGGCGACGCCGTGTTCGTGATCGGGAACCCCGGTCCGACGAACCGGCTGAAGACGGTGGCCCAGCTCGAGTACCAGCGCGACGCCTACGTCCCGATCCGCAAGGCCTTCTTCGAGACCCGGCTCCAGGCGCTCAGGGACGCCTACGCCGCCGATCCCGTGCGGGGAGAGGAGCTCGACCTCCGGAATCGGGCGTTCTCGCTCTCCAACTCGCTCAAAGCCTACACGGGACGCCTCGCGGCCCTCCAGGACCCCTACATCATGGCCCGCAAGGCCGCCGCCGAGGACGACCTGATCGCGGCGATCGCGGCCGATCGCGAGCTGGAGACGGAGTTCGGCCGGGTCGTGGACCGCATGGCCGACATCCAGGCCCGGAGGCGGGCCATCGCGGACGCCGAAGGGGCGTTCTACCTGCTGGCGCACTCGACCTACGGCTCCCGGACGCTCCTCCGGGCGCTCGGGGCCGCGCGGATCGAGGCAGCCCGGGACCGGGGAGCACCCGCGGACAGCCTCGCCGACGCGGTCGCCGCCCTCCGCCGGGTGGGCGACCCCATCGCCTCTCTCGAGGAGGACGTGCTGACCCTCCGACTGGCGGACCTGCGGCGCTATCTCGGCGAGGACGACCCGCTCGTGGAAGGGGCGCTTCGGGGTCGGACACCCCGGGAAGCTGCGCGTCACATCCTTGGCGCCTCGGTGCTGGCGACGCAGGACCGCACGGTGGATGCCCTGGGCTCCGAAGCCGGCCTCCCGGACGACGACCCGGCGCTGGCCGTCGCCGAAGCGCTACTCCCGCGGCTGGTGGAGCATCAGCGGGCCGCGGCGGCCCTCGACGGCCCGGAGGTCGAGCTGGCGGCCGCGCTCGGACGCGCCCGCTTCCAGGTGTACGGCACCGAGGTGGCGCCCGACGCCACCTCCTCGCCGCGGATCACCGACGGCGTCGTGCGAGCGTACGAATACAACGGCACGCTGGCCCCTCCATACACGACGATGTACGGGATGTACGACCACTACTACTCGTACCGGAACGTGGCCCCGGACTGGGAGCTGCCGGAGCGGTTCCTGCCGGTGCCCGAGGGGCTCGACCTCTCCACTCCGCTGAACTTCGTCTCGACGGCCGACACGTACGGCGGCAACTCGGGGTCCCCGGCCGTGACGAGGGAGCTGGCCATCGTCGGGCTGAACTTCGACCGCAACATCGAGGGCCTCTCCCGGGATTTCATCTACCTTCCGGAGCGCGGTCGGAACATCATGGTCGACGTGCGGGCCATCCGGGAGGCGCTGGACGTGGCCTACGACGCGGACCGGATCGTCCACGAGATCCTCACGGGAGAGATGGTCCCCTCGGAGGAGGAGGCCGACCGGATCGGAGGGTGAGCCGCCGGTGCCCGAGCGCGGCGGGCCTGCCCCGCCGGCCGGGGCCGCGGGTCACTCGGGAACGAGGTCGACGGTGAGGTCGTCCTCCGTCATGCACACGCCGTCGGGGCCGCAGCTCCGGAGAACGTACACGTCCCGCTGGCGATCCAGCGTGACGCGGTACGGGTTTCCGTACCGGTCCAGGGACGCCGGCTGGCCGTCGCCGTGGGGCTCGATCCGCTCGTCGAGCCACCGGCTCAGGTCCCCGGGCGGCTCCTTCCGCCGTTCGAGGAAGGCCACGAGGCCGTCCCGGTAGCCGCGCATGTCCATCTCCGTGCGCACCCGAGGGGGGACGGCCATCGCCCGGTCGAGAAGCTCGCCCAGCGGCTCCCGGAAGAGCCAGCCGGCAGCGAGAATCAGGACGAGAATCAGCAATCTCATGAACGCGTGCTCCGTCGCCCGGGAGGAGGGACGCCGGGTCCGGCGCCGTCCTTGGTCAACATAGCCGGGTCACGCCCGCGACGCGTCCCCTTCGACCCTTCCCTCGTTCGGATCATGGACCTCTCGACCCTCCTCACCGTCACGGCCGCCACCGTTCTGACGGCGGTGGTCGTGCTCTGGCTGGTCAGCCTGGCCGTCCGCGACGCAAGCGTCGCGGACGTGGCGTGGGGCCCCCTCTTCGTCGTCGTGGCCTCCCTGTGTCTCGTCCTCGGTGCGGGGTGGGCCGGGCGGCGGATCCTGGTGTTCGTCCTCGTGACGGCCTGGGGGCTCCGGCTCGGGGTCCACATCGGTCTCCGGAACCGGGGCCGGGGAGAGGATCCGCGTTACGCCCGGTGGCGGGAGGAGCACGGCCGGGCCTGGCCGTGGGTGAGCCTGGCGAAGGTCTTCCTGCTCCAGGGGGCGCTCCTGTGGGTCATCTCGCTCCCGGCGCAGGTGGCGGCCGCGATGCCCGGCCCCGGGCGGCTCACCCTCCTCGACGCCGTCGGGTGCGCCGTCTGGCTGGTCGGCTTCACCACGGAGGTGGTCGCCGACGCCCAGCTCCGGAGGTTCCTTCGCCGGCGCGAGGCTGCCGACGCGTTCCTGACCTCGGGTCTCTGGCGATACAGCCGTCATCCGAACTACTTCGGAGAAGCGGTCCTGTGGTGGGGGATCGGGCTGACGGCGCTGTCGGTGCCGGGGGGATGGACGACCCTGGTCGGGCCGCTCTGCATCACCCTTCTCCTCCGTTTCGTGTCGGGCGTGCCGATGACCGAAGAGAGGATGGAGGGCCGCCCCGGATGGGACGCGTACGCGGCCCGGACGCCGGCCTTCGTGCCCCTGCCGCGCCCGCGGCGATGAAGGGGAGGAGGCGTCCGGGCCTCAGGCACCCTCGTCGGTCCTGCGACCGCGTCCTCCGTCTTCCTCCTCGCGGCGCAGGTTGGAGCCCACGGCGGCAGAGAAGCAGCGCTCCTTGAGCTCGTCCGACGATCCGGCCCCGGCGGGCCCTTCGTCCGCCTCGATCCAGCGCCGGACGACCGCCGCGTCCTCCCGGAAGCCGAGGTCCCGGAGCCCCTCGGCCGCCGTGCTCCGAAAGTCGGCGTCGCCCACCGTCCCGGCCATCTCCAGGATCTGCTCCCGGCAGTGGGACTCCTGGCCTCCGCGCCGGGCCGCCTCCACGTACTCACCCAGGTGGAAGAGGGCGTCTCCCATGTGCCCCGCGGCCAGGTCGAGCCAGGTGATGGTGCACAGGGTCCGGATGGCCCGGGGATGGAGGCGGATGAGCTTCTGCGCCACCGCCCTGGCCGCCGCCGGCTGGCCGTCGTCGAGGTACGAGTCGATGGCCCGTCCGAAATACTCGAGGGCCCGTTCCTTCCGTCCGGCCAGCACGCAGAGATCGCCGGCACGGTTGAGGGGGATGCCCTGGAAGCCCGGGTCGGCGCTCTCGGCCTCGGCCTCGAGACGCTCGAGGCGGGACCCGAGGTCCGCCGGCGAGAGGGGTCCGGACTTCCCCCCCAGGCCGAGGGACCGGAGCCAGCGACTCAGTGGATTGGGCATGCCAGAGCCAGGTTCATCGTGCGGCGAAGCGTCGTCGGACAGGCTCCTAGTGTACCGCTCCCGGGCGCCCCTTGCCATCGCACGCGGCCGTGGGCGTGCCCCGGCAATCGGACCCGCGGGCGTGCGTCCGGCCGCTCGAGGAGATCCGGAGTCCGATCAGACGGCCCGCTCGATCTCGGCCTGGAGAATGGCCACCACGCGACCGTGCTCCTCGTCGAGCTCGTCCAGGAGCGCCCGGGCCTCGTCCACGCGGCCGGCGTCGCCGGCCCGCTCCATCCGCTCGAGCAGCGTGGCCAGCCGTTCCGCCCGCAGGTTGCCCGCGCCCGACTTGAGGGCGTGGGCGGCCTCGGCCACGCTACCCCCGTTCCCCCGTCTCAGCCCCTCCCGCAACGCTTCGATCCTCTCCGGTGCGGCCCGCACGTACGCCTCCATCATGGGCACCATGACCTCCTGCACGCCGGCCTTTCGAAGGAAGGCACGAAGGCCGTCGAGGTCGACGGCCGGACGGCCGCTCATCCGACCCCGGCGCCGACGGAGGACCGCCGCCGGGGCATGCCCAGGCCGTCGACGACCGGCCGGTCCAGCCCGGACCGGTGGCGGCTTCGAGGGAGGGACCGGGGATCGCGCATCGGGCTTCGCGGGTGGAGGGATGAACCGGTCCGGGGGCGAGGTGGGTCCATTGTACGAGGGCGGGACGACCCGGAACAAGCGGGGTCCCCGTCCGGGCCTCGCTCCGGCCCGCTCGGGGGGCTACCGTGGGGCCGTGTTCCACTCCCGTCCCCGTCCAGGAGCCGAGCCGTGAATCCGTTCTCCCCGTCCCGCCGAGCGGCGCCGCCCCCGCTCCTCCGGACCGCGTGTGCCGCGGCCTTCGCCGCCCTGGCGCTCCTCGCCGGCGCCTCGGGCCCGCTGGACGCCCAGCAGCGGGAGCTGGCCGTCTACATCTCCGCCGACATGGAAGGGGTGACGGGCGTCGTCACCTCCGAGCAGCTCGGACCCGGCGGCTTCGAGTACGCCCTCTTCCGGGAGCTCCTCACCGAGGAGGTCCTCACGGCCATCGACGCGGCGCGGGAGATGGGGGCGACGCGGATCGTCGTGAGCGACTCCCACGGCAACGGTCAGAATCTCCTGATCGATCGCCTCCCGGAGGACGTGCCCGTGATCCGCTCGTGGCCCAGGCCCCTCATGATGATGGAGGGCGTCCAGGACGGGTTCGACGCGGCGCTCTTCGTGGGCTACCACGCATCCACGACCAATCCCCGGGGCGTTCGCGCCCACACCATGTCGAGCGCCAACCTCACGGCCGTCCGCCTGAACGGGACGCCCATGAGCGAGGCAGGGGTGAACGCGGCCATCGCGGGACACTTCGGCGTGCCCGTGGTCATGATCTCGGGCGACGACGCGATCGTGGAGGAG
>JASFUL010000097.1:0-13247 GCA_050050315.1 Gemmatimonadota bacterium | reverse complement strand
TTCGCGGGACGCCTTCGACGAGCTGACGATGTGGGACCAGGTGGCCCGTGGGGGCGGACGCTCGATCCTGGTGGGGGTCCCGCCCTCGTACCCGCCCAGGCGGATGAACGGCCTCAGCGTCGGCTGCTTCCTGACGCCCGATCCGGAAACGGACGTCTACACCTACCCGCCCGAGCTGGCGGAGCTCATCCGGTCGCTGGTCGGGCGCTACGACGTCGACGTCGAGGATTTCCGGACCGACGACAAGGGGCGCCTGCTCCGGGACATCCAGGAGATGACCCGGAAGCGCTTCGAGGTCGTGCGGCACCTGGTGACCCACGAGCCGTGGGACTACTTCCAGGTGGTGGAGATCGGGCTCGACCGGATCCAGCACGGCTTCTGGAAGCACCACGACCCCGACCACCGCCTGCACGACCCGGCCAGCCCCTGGAAGCACGTGGTGCGGGACTACTACCGGTACCTGGACCGGGAGATCGGGAGCGTGCTCGAGCTCCTGGACGAGGACACGGTGGTGGCGGTCGTGTCCGACCACGGCGCGCGAGCGCTGGACGGCGGATTCTGCGTGAACGAATGGCTGGTGCGGCACGGGTGGCTCACCCTGCGGGAGCGACCCTCCGGGCCGACGCCGCTCGAGCGTTGCGAGGTCGACTGGAGCCGCACCCGAGCGTGGAGCACCGGGGGCTACTACGGCCGCATCTTCCTCAACGTCCGGGGGCGCGAGCCCGAGGGCGTGGTGGACCCGTCCGAGTACGAGGACGTCCGGAGCGCCCTCGCCGCGGAGCTGACCCTGGTGAGTGACCCGGACGGTCGCCTCCTCGACACCCGCGCCTTCCGCCCCGAGGAGGTGTACCGCTCCGCGAAGGGCATCCCCCCGGACCTCATCGTCCACTTCGGCGACCTGGCGTGGCGGGCCATCGGAGGGGTCGGCTACGACGACGTCTACGTGGAGGAGAACGACACGGGACCCGACGACTGCAACCACGCCCAGTACGGCGCGTTCGTCCTTGCGGCCCCCCGGGGGCTTCCCTCGGGGCCGACGGTCCACGCCCACCTCCTCGACATCGCGCCGACGCTCCTGGAGCTGGCCGGCTACGAACTCGCGCCCGGCATGCAGGGACGTTCCCTGGCCGGTCGCCGGGCGGCGCCGCCGCCGGCGGGCGGAGACGCGCCGGGGCGGCCAGGCGGAGATGACGACGCCGTGGTGACCGAGCGGCTCCGGGGACTCGGCTACATCGCATGACCGGGGAAGGGCGACCGGGGGCCCTGCGCGCCCTTGCGTTCGCGCTGGGGGCGGGCGCGGTCACGGGGCTCGTCGAGATGGCGCCCCTCGCGCTGGCGATGGAACGGGGCTCACCCCTCCGCCTGACCCGGCAGATCGTCTGGATGACGCCCGTCGCCGACGCGCTGCTCTTCGCGCTGGTCGCGGGGACGCTGCTGGCGGTGGGGCGGCTGTGGGCCCCCGTGGGCTCGCGGAGGACGTTGGTCGGGGCGCTGGGGGGGACGGCCGCGCTGGCGCTCCTCCTGCTGGTGGAGCCCCTCCACGACCTCGCCGCGCTGCTCCTCGCCGTCGGGATCGGCGTGCAGACGGCGCGGCTGGCCCGCGGACGCGAGTGGCCCCGGCGGGCACTCCGCGCCGGTCCGGCGCTCGCCGGCGTGAGCGCGCTGGTGTTGGCCGGCCTGGCCGGATGGAGCCTGACCCGGGCCGACCGGGAGGAGGCCGTCCGCCTCGCCGAGCTCCCCTCCGCCCGCTCCGACGCCCCGAACGTCCTCCTGGTGATCCTCGACACCGTGCGGGCCCAGGCGCTCGGGCTGTACGGTCACCCCGGGGGGCACACGCCCCGTCTGGACTCGCTGGCCCGGCAAGGGGTCGTCTTCCAGCGGGCCGTCGCGCCGGCCCCGTGGACCCTTCCGTCCCACGCGAGCATGTTCACCGGCCGCTGGCCGTTCGAGCTGGACGCCGACTGGCTCAGCCCCCTGGGGGATGAGGCACCGACCCTGGCGGAGGCGCTTTCGGCGGAGGGGTACGCCACCGCCGGCTTCGTGGGCAATCTCCTCTACACCTCACGCGAGACAGGGCTGGCCCGGGGCTTCGCGCGGTACGAGGACTACCCGGTGAGCGTGGGACAGGTGGCGCTGGCGTCCTCCGTCGGCCGGGCGCTGGCGTACGACGGCGCGTTCCGACGGCTGATCCACCACCACGAGCTGATCAACCGGAAGCGCGCCGACGACGTGAGCCGGGGCTTTCTCGAGTGGCTCGGCTCGACCGGCGAACGGCCGTGGTTCGCGTTCCTCAACTACTACGACGCGCACGAGCCGCTCTTCCCGCCGGACTCCCTGACCGGGCCGGGGTGGAACGACTACGGGCACCGCGGCGGCATCCGGGTCGGCGGCAACGCGTGGCGCGAGGGGAAGTGGAGGATGTCGTCGGAGGACGTGACGCTCCTGTCCGAGGCCTACCACACCGCGGTGGAGGACCTGGACGTCGAGATCGGCCGGCTCTTCCAGGCGCTGGAGGCCGGGGGGTACCTGGAGGATACGGTCGTGATCCTCGCCTCGGATCACGGCGAGCAGCTGGGCGAGCACGGTCTCTTCGCCCACAACAACAGCCTGTACATGACGACCGTGCACGTGCTGCTGGCGGTGCTCTGGCCCGGTCGGGTGCCGGCGGGGGCGGAGGTCGGCGAGCCGGTGAGCCTCCGCGACCTGCCCGCGACGATCCTCGACCTCGTGGGCGCGCCCGGGTCGCTCCCCGGGACCTCGCTGGAGCCCCTCTGGGAGGGGCGCGACACGGTCTCGCCGTCGCACTCCATCTCCTACCTCACCCGGGGCTACGTGGACCAGCCGGGCACGCCCCTCGGCGACGGGCTCGAGATGCAGTCGATCCTGGTGGGGCCGTGGCACTACGTCCACAACGGCGACGGGAGCGACGTTCTGTTCAACCTGGAGGTGGACCCCGGCGAGCGTGTGAACCTGTCCGGCTCGCCGAAGCCCGACTCGGTGATCGTGGACGTGCGCGCGATCCTCTACCGGCAGGTCACCGGCCGGCCCGCGCCGGAGGGCCTGCCGGTCCGGCCTCCCGGGACGGTGCGGGGTCCGCCGGTGGGGCGCGGGCCGGCGGGGCCCGGGCTCAGTCCGTAGGGCTTCCCTCCAGCAGCCCCTCGAGGGGCTCCTCCCTGGGGCCCTGCTCGTCGCACACGGCGAACATCGACTCGCGGGCGCCGTACAGCGCGACCCCGGCGTAGCTCCCGTCCTTCGCGAGGATGAAGAAGCGCACGTCGAACGCGGGCAGCCCGCGCTCGTTCAGCAGGCGCGCCTCGACGGTGTTGTCGCGGATCCGCTCCAGCGCCGCCATGCCGGCGTCCTTCGGCGCCATCCCCCGGCGCATGTTCTCGACGATCAGGTACGACGACAGGTTGAAGAGGTTGGCCTCCCCGCGGCCCGTCGAGCCGGCCGCGCCGACCGCGTCGTCCACGTACAGGCCCGCCCCGAGGATCGGCGAATCGCCCACGCGGCCGGGGATCTTCCACGCGAGCCCGCTGGTGGTGGTCACCCCGCACACGTCGCCGTCGGCGTTCACGCCGTTGCAGTTGGTCGTGCCCCAGAACGACTCGTACGGGATGAGGCCCTCGCGCACCATGTCGAGCCCGGCCCGGTAGAAGGCGTCGGCCCGGGCACGGAGGCGCGAGGCGCGGGCGTGGGGGATGCGGTGCGGGCCGCCGGGACCGCGGCGTCCCCCGATCGCGTCCGGGTCCGTCTCGCCTCCGCGCTCGCCCAGCCCCTCCAGACGCTCCTCCGGGTCCAGCCAGTGCCCCGGGTCGACCCGCCGGCGCCACTCGAGCCAGAGGTCCCGGGAGCGCTCGGTGTTCAGGTCGTCGACGATCTCGAAGCCCACGTCGCGGGCGAACTCGGTGGCGCCCCGGCCGGCGATGAGGTGGTGGTCGGTGAGCTCCATCACCGCCTGCGCCACCCGGGACGGCGTCTTGACCCCTTCGATGCCGGCGACGCCCCCGGCCCACTTCCGCGGGCCGTGCATGCAGCACGCGTCGAGCTGGACCACGCCGTCGGCGTTGGGCAGCCCCCCGAACCCGATGCCCGTCTCGGCCGGATCGAGCTCCGGGATGTTCACGCCACTGATCAGCGCCTCCAGCACGTCCTCGCCCTCGGTGATGAGGCGGAAGGCGTGCTCCACCTCGGTCTCGGGGCCGCCGTTCGTGTAGCGGCTGCCGCTCACGTCGCTGATGACGCGCGGTGTGGAGGCTCGGCCCACGTGCACGGCCGGGGCCGCCGACCGGGACCGGGAGGGGAGGCGAGCGTCCGACGCGTGGAGGCGGCCCGGGAGCAGGACGCCGCCGAGGGCGGCGGACGTCGTCGCCAGGAAGGTGCGACGGTCGGGGACGGGTTCGCCGTCGGGGCGGTCCGTGGCTTCGGGGTCGGAGCTCATGGTCCTTCCTGGTGGCGAGGGGCGTGGTGGGGGCGGCCTCCAGAGTGGGCCCGCGACGCGGCCGGGGCAACCGGGACCCGCCGGGTTGCCGGGCGCCAGGGCCACGAGGCATCATGGAGCATCACCCCGCCGCATCGGACCGGACCCTCGACTCCGGACGCCCGTGGCCAGACACGAATCGTCGCCTCCCGAGCCCCCCGTTCACGGGGCGTACGCCACCTGGGTCCCCGACGACCTGGAGGAGCCGCCGCGCGAGGTCCTCGAGCTGGCGGCCCGGCTGGCCGTGGGCGCGGCCCGCGGACCGGTCCATCGGGTCGACCCCATCCTCGGGCGGGGGGTTGTGAACTGGGTGGTTCTGGCCGAAGCGGGGGAGGAGACCGTCGTCGCGCGGATCTCCCGCGAGGTGGACGATCCGTCGGCCCTGGAGGTCTACGAGAAGGAGGCATGGTGCCTGGAGCACGCCGGCGCCATCGGGCTTCCGGGGCCCCGCGCCCTCTCCACCGGCGTCCTGGACGGGCGGGCGTACATGGTCATGACGTACGTCCCCGGCGAGCCGGGAGCCACCGTGCCCATGGACGTCCTGGGCGTCTGGAAGGAACTGGGCGGGTACGCCGCCCGGATCGCGCAGATCCCGGCTCGCGGTTTCGGCAACGTCCTCGTGGACGCCGGGCGGGCCGAGTTCCGGGACTCCTTCCACGCGAGCTGGCGCGACCGGATCGAGTACAACATCGAGCATCTGGTGCGAGGCGATCCGCTGGTGCGGCTGGGGGTCTACGAGCGGGAGCACCGCGAGCGGATCCACGACCACTTCCGCGCCCTCCTGATGGAGGAGTGGCGGCTGGCGCTGTGCCACGGCGATCTCGACCCCTCGAACACCATCGTCGACGGCGCCGGGGACGTGCACCTCATGGACTGGGGCTCGGCCGCGGTGGACGTGTGGCCCGAGGCCGTGGTGGCCGACGTGCGGAGGCTCCTCTACCTGGGACGGACCACTCCCGCGGCCGTGGGGTGGTTCCTCGACGGGCTCGGGCTGCGGGACGCTTCCTCCGCCCGCTTCCGTACGCGGGTCGAGCGTGTGATGCTACTGCGGGCCTTCGACCGCGTACGGTGGGCCCTGGATCGAGGGACCCCCCGGCTGCACGAGATCGCCGGCGAGGCGTACCAGCTCTGGCACGGCCTCAGGCTTGGCAGCCACGCCGGCTGACGAGCCGGGGCTCCGGGGCCCCGCCCCGCCCGATCCGTGGCGCCCCACGACCGGGACGCCGCGCGGGCCGATGCTCCCGAACGGACTCAGCGAACGACACGATGGGGACACGCATGCTTTCCGACCTCCAACGCCAGAAGCTCACTCGCTACTTCCGGGTCTACGACGTGGACGACGACGGCCGCATCGGTCCGGGCGACTTCCGCCGCGTCGTCGAGAACGTCCGGATCCTCCACGGGCTCGCCGACGGCTCGCCGGCCCACCGGGCCCTCATGGACGGCTACCTGGAACGCTGGGAGGCCCTGCGACGGGTCGCCGACGCGGACGACGACGGCGGGGTCGACCTGGACGAGTGGCTGGACTACTGGACCGGCCTCGTGGAGGACGAGGACCGCTACGAGCGGGAGGTGGCGAACGTCACGACCCGGCTGCTCGAGCTCTTCGACACGGACGAGGACGGGAGCCTGGGGCGGGAGGAGTACTGCGACTTCTTCGGCGTCTACGGGCTGAGCGCCGAGATGGCGCGCCGGGTGTTCGGCGCCCTCGACGTCGACGGGGACGGGAGGATCAGCCGCGACGAGCTGCTGGAGATGAGCCACCAGTTCTACCGTGGCGACGAGCCGGAGGCGCCGGGAAACCGATTCTTCGGGCCCTGATCCGTCGGGCCCTGATCCGTCGCGCCTCCGGGCCCGAACGCGGCGGGCCGGACGACCCGCCGGCCCGTCCCGTCCGCGAGCCGGGGCTTCGCCGACGGCGGGCGCCGCCCCTCAGCGCGCCCCCAGGGGCGGCGTGGTGGGGGGCGGTCGACGGTGGTGGGTCGCCTGCTCGTACGCGTACGCCAGCCGGATGAGGGTCGGCTCCGACCAGGCGTCGCCCAGCATCTGCAACCCCACCGGCAGGCCCGGGCCGGGGAGACCCGCCTCGGCCACGAAGCCCATGGGGACCGTGAGGGCGGGAAAGCCGGTGGGGGGCGAGACGTGGGGCGAGTTGTTGCCGTGGGGGCTCTCGAGGTCGCCGATGAGTCGCGGCGGGTTCAGCCACGAAGGATAGATCAGCGCGGCGACCCCCGCGGCCCGCATCGCCCGGCGGACGCCCGCCCTCATCACCTCGCTGTTGCGCGCGGACTCGCGGCACCCCTCGTCCTCCTCCGGGGCGCTCTGGAAGCGCTGGAAGAACTCCAACCGGTCCGCGATGGAGACGTGGTACTTCTCGCCCTCGACGATCTCGTCGAGGTTCGTGACGGGCGGGTCGTCCAGCGTGGCCAGGTAGGCCCGGATGTCGTGGGCGAAGCGGCGGCACCACCGGGACCCCGAGAGGGTGTCGATCTCCGGCACCGACACGTCGACCACCGTCGCGCCGGCGCGCCGCAGCTCCTCCACCGCGCCCCGGAAGCGCTCCATCACCCGCGGGTCCGCGGTCGTGTCGTCCACCAGCTCGGTCAGCACGCCCAGCCGGGCGCCGTCCAGGGCGTCTGCGTCCAGGAAGTCCAGGTAGGAGGCCGGGCGTCGGGCGTCGGCGGGGGCGGTCACCGAATCGGCCGGGTCGGAGCCCGCGATGACGTCGAAGACCCGCACGGCGTCCTCCACGGTCCGGGCCATGGGTCCGCCGATGTCGCGGTCGAGGTAGAGGGGCACGATCCCGTCGCGGCTCGTGAGCCCCATCGTCGAGCGGATCCCCACCAGCGCGGTGTGCGACGACGGGCCCCGGATGGAGTTGCCCGTGTCGGTGCCGAGGCCGACGGTGCCGAAGCTCGCGCTCACGGCGGCGGCGGTCCCGCCGCTCGAGCCCGCCGTCACGCGGTTCAGGGCGTAGGGATTGAAGGTGTACCCGGGCCACGACGACCCCACCGTCTCGTAGGGGCTGAAGGCGAACTCCGCCATCGCGCTCTTGGCGAGCACGATCGCGCCGGCCTCCTCCAGCCGTCGCACCTGGAAGGCGTCGTCCGGGGGCACCGAGCCTTCCAGCGAGGCCGAGCCCGCCGTCGTCGGCATGCCGGCGACGTCGTAGTTGTCCTTCACGATCAGGGGGATGCCGTGCAGCGGCCCGGTCAGCCGGCCGGTGCGCCGGAACGCCGCGTCGAGGGAGTCGGCCCGGGCCAGCGCCCCGGGGTTCACCCGCAGGATGGCGTTGAGCGCGGGCCCCCGGTCGTCGTACGCCTCGACGCGGGCGAGGTACGCCTGGACGAGCCACCGGGCGGTGAGGCGGCCCGCCTCCATGGCGGCGTGCACCTCGGCGACGGTGGCCTCGACGACGTCGAAGGCGGGTCCCGGCGCCGGGACGGCGTCCTGGGCGGCGAGGGGCGAGGCGACGAGGGCGGCGGCGAGAGCCGTCGCGAGGACCGGGGGGACGGCTGGGAGGTTCGACACGGCGGATCGACCGGGCTCGGGGGGAGTCGGTGACGCACTTCCGACATTCTCGACCGACCGGAGCCGTGGCGCCAGTCGGTCGGCCTCCCGACGCCCCCGGTCAGAACCGGAGCTGCATCACGGCCCGCCAGCGGGTGTCCGTCGGTCGCTCCGCGTCGTCCCACGTCCGCCGATCCCAGTCCAGCACGAGGACGTTGCGGTCGCCGAGGTCGTAGCCGACGCCCGCGTGGACCCGATCGAAGCTCTCATCCCCCGTCACGGGGGTACGCTCGAGGCGGTCCCAGCCGGCGATGAGGCGCCAATGGTCGTCGGGTCTCGCCTCGGCGAAGAAGGAGTAGCCGTCGAATTCCGTCGCCTCGAGGGGCGCGCCGGTGTTGGGCGGATCGATCCAGCTTCCCCCCTGGTTGCCCCGGCCCCACGCGTACTGGGCGGTGAGCGTCGCCCGTGCGTGCTGGTAGGAGAGGAATCCGGCGTACGTGCGCCAGTCGGGCGCGTCGAAGGCGTCCTCCTCCCGGTTGCCCTCGCCCACGATGGCCAGCCCCGAGAGCTGGAGCCCGGGCAGCCGGTCCGGGAGCGGCCGGAGCGTCAGGCGACCCTCCACGACCTTGTTCGTGTTGCGCTCGTCGGCGTGGTACCCGCCCCCGTTGTAGACGCCCACGGCGAAGCTGCCGCGCCGGGCGGCGTACGACGAGGTCACGGTGCTCGTGTACTCCTCGCCGAGGCTCTCTCCCAGGTCGCCCGAGAGGGTGAGCCCGAAGTCGGCCGAGTTGAACAGGCCGGAGCGCTCCATGAACATGGGATCGCGCATGCGATAGAGGTTCACGTGCTCCTCGAAGTCGAGCCACACCATGTGCACGATCCCGCCCTCGAGCCCCAGGCCTCGGACCGGGCCCACGTCGCCGAAGTGGTACTTCGCGTAGGCGTACTTGAGGCGCACCTTCATGTCGCCCCGCCCGTCGCCCTCCCGGTCCTGGGTGGAGTCGAGGGTGATCCGCCCCTCCAGCTTCTCGAGCGGCCGGGTCCGAACCGTCAGGTAGGAGCGGGTCACGGAGAAGGCGTTCCGATCCTCGCCGCCCACCTCCCCGGACAGCCAGGACAGGTAGAAGAGACCCTCGATCTCGAAGGGGAGCGAGCCGCCGCCGGCGTCCTGACCCCGGAGCCCGGAGGGCAGGACCAGGAGCAGCAGCGGGAACAGGACCCTCCGCCCCGGGCTCACGGGCTCCCCTCGGGCCGGGGCTCTCCCTCCGGGGCCGCCACCAGGTCCACCACGGGCTCGAGCGCCACCGCCTCGCCCCAGGTCGCCCCGATGACCTCCCGCGTCTCGACGTCCAGGGGCAGCTCGGACGCGCGGAAGGCCCGTGCCGCGCGCTGCAGGTCCCGGGCACGGCTGAAGAAGTACAGGTGATCGCCGGTGGGGGATCGCTCCAGGAAGAGGCTCTCGGCGAGGATGCCCTCGGCCTCCAGGGAACGCTGCACCTCCTCCGGTCGCTCCGCGAGCCCCCGCAGGTAGTCGACGAGGCGCCCCGTCCCCCCGGGCCGGATCGCGATCTTCAGGAGCTGGACCTGTCCCTTCCGGGCGGCTTCGGGCATCGGTTTCTCCGGGTTCGAAGTCTCTCCGACGCGTCGTCGGGCGAGCGTCTCGGCTCTCCCGGTCGGAGCTTCGCCATCCGGTCCCTCCCTCGCAAGACGGCAGGCGCCCCACCGGGCTGCCGGCTACCCGATCGACCGGATCTCGAGACGGTGGGAGCCCTCCTCGAGCCGCAGCACGGGGCGCTCGAGCTCCGCCCGCCGGCCGTCCACCTCGGCGCTCCAGCGACGACCCCCCAGGGGGATTCGGAGCTCCACCGGCGCCTCGGAGCGGGTGGTGGCGGCCAAGCGGGTCGGATCGGCCACGACGTTCCGGAGCACGACGGCCCCCCGGGTCTCCAGGATCTCCCGTCCGTCGCGGCGGACCGTGAACCCCTCCGACCCGGCGGCCACGTCCAGCATCCCCCGGTCTCCGAAGTCGAGGTTGGAGGCGCGGGTGCCGGAGGGGACACGGAGCCCTCCCAGCCGCAGACCGTGCCACGGCGTGACGTGGGCCAGCTCCTCGAGCGCGGACAGGGCGAAGAGGGGTCCCCAGCTCTGGTGGCGCTGGCCGCCGCCCTCGCCCGTGCGGCTGTCGAAGTTCTCGCGGCACAGGCCCGTGCGTCGCCAGCTCTCGAGGAAGAGGCGGGCACCCCGGAGCGCCACTTCGCCCGCCACGGCGTCGAAGCCGTACCGCGCCAGCCCCAGCCGGACGAGGTAGTTCACCGGCGGCCAGATGGTGCCGCGCCAGTACTGCTGCTGCTCGAAGCGGGGGTCGTCCCGGCTGATGGTGGGCACCACGAAGTCGCCCCAGAAGAGACGTGGGTCGGTGAGGTGCTCCACCATGCGACGGGCCCGGTCGTCGGGGGGGATGCCCGCGGCCAGCACGAGGAAGTGGGAGGCCGTCCGGCACGGGGTGAACGACCCGTCCCAGCGCCGGTCGGCGTACGTCTCCCGGTCCGGGTCCCAGAGGTGCTCGTTGACGAGGGCGCGGAGCGCGTCCGCGTCGGACCGTAGGCCGGCGGCCTCGTCCGCGCGGCCCAGCTCGTCGGCGATGACCGCCAGGCACTCGAGGTCCAGCACGCGGTAGGCGTTCAGGTCGACCGGGTCCAGCGCCAGGACTCCCGAGCGCTCGCCAGCGGCGCGGCGCGGCCCCGAAGCCCCGGGTGCCCGCTCCTCCCGCCCCTGCGCCGGCTCGGCCTCGTCCCACGTCGGGAGGTCGTCCTGCCCCGACTCCCAGGCGGCGAGCTGTCGGACGTCGGCGCCCCGCTCCCACGGCGGAGCCAGGGGATCGACCAGGTCGAGGTCGGCGCCCCAGGTGAAGAGCCCACGGGGCCCGGCCCTCCGTCGGGGGGCTCCCCCGTGGTCGCCCGCCCACCAGTCGCTCCATGCCCGGAGGCGGGGATAGGCCCGCCGCAGGAGGTCGGGATCGGGTCGCCGCAGGTGCAGGGAGAGCGTCGCGAGGCCGGCCACGGGGGGCTGGGAGCGGTCCGCGGTGCCGCCGAAGCGGCCGCGCCAGTTGGGAACGCACCCGTTGGGGAAGGCGGTGTCGAGTCCCGCCAGGAGCGTCTCCCGGGCCGTCTCCGGGGCCTCGACCGCCAGCTCGAGGGCGTTGAAGTACGAGTCCCAGCAGAAGACGGTCCAGTGGTCGCGCCCGTCGACCGGGCCCCGCCCTTCCGGCCCGCGGCGCTCGTCGGGGACCGGGAAGATCCAGCGGCGGCCGGCGGGGGTGTAGAGGCGTCCCGACTCCGGCTGCAGGAGGACCATCCAGCGGAGGTTCCAGGCCACCGACGCGGCCAGCCCCTCCAGGGGTCCACGGACCGTCGTCCGGCGCTCCTCGTACTGGGCCGCCGCCCGCTCCAGCAGGGCGTCGATTCCCGGCGCCTCGGGGCCCTCCGGCGCGACCGCCCGGGCGGCCTCCAGCGCGCCCTCCCGGTGGGGCGCGACGGAGGCGACGAACCGGACCACCGTCCCCGGCGCGACGGCCCGGGGGAGGTCCCGGTCGCCCGGCCCGGGTCCCGGGACGGCCGGGCCCGCGCCCTGGAGCCGGAGGGCGGCCGCGGAGCGACCGGACGCCGACGACCCGACCAGGCCGCCGCCGGCGTGGGGCTCCCAGCGCCCCGCCCAGTCCCACGGCAGGTAAGCGCGCGCCGTCAGCGTCCCCGCGAACTCGACGCGGACGCGGCCGACCACGGTCGACTCTCCCACGCGGCCCCACTCCACGGTCAGGCCCGGCGCCCGTCCCGTGCGCTCCAACACGCGGGTGTCCTCGCCGGCCCCGGGGAGGAGATCGAGGTCGAACGCCGCCCGGGCCCAGCGCCCTCCCGGCTCGTGGGGGCCGGCCTCGTGGAGCAGCCAGAAGAAGTCGTCCAGGTCGGCGCGGCCCCGGGGGGTGTCGACGGCGAAGCGGAACGCGAAGCCCTCTCCCGGTTCCCGCGACAGGACGAGCCCGGTCCAGGCGTCGGCGTGGAGGGCGCCGATGTGGACGGTCACGGGCCCGGCGGGGGTGCGGGGGTGCGGTCGGCGCCGGACGCCCCCTCCGCCGGCGCGAGTCGGACGACCCGGGCCGCCCGGCCCGAGCCCGAGGGGAAGGCGAGCTCGAGGGTCGTCACGGCCGCCGCGTCGTCCCGGGCGACGACGGTGGCGCCGGACGATCCGGCCGGGCGGACCGGGACACCGTACATGTCCAGGCGGTAACTCCGTCCGGCGGTGCCCTCCACGGTGAGCTCCCAGCCGCCGTCCGCCGCCACGAAGTCCACGACCCGGAGGCCGTCGCTGGTCTGTCCCGGCTCGAGGGCGACGGTCGGGTGCGCCGGGGTGAGCCCGCCGGTCCAGGTCACCAGGATCTCCCGGCCGGCGGAGTCGACGGGGACGGTGACGCGCACCTGCACGTCGTGGAGGCCGCGATCCATCCCGAACGCCGGACCCCTCTCGCCCCCGGAGACCTCGAACAGCACGTCCTCCGCCCCCGCCGGCACCGACTGCACGAGATCGAGGGTCACCGGCGGTCCCGCGGCCACGACGCGGGTCACCGCGCGACCCGGCTCCCGGAGCATCTCCACCGTGAGCTCGGTCTCGCCCACCCGCAGGCGCCGGGCGACCACCCGGTTCCACGAGGGCGGGAGCTGGGGGGCCAGGCGTGCCCGGCGGAGCGGAGCGTCCGGCTCCCAGCCCAGGACGCCCCTCAGCAGCGGCATGGCCAGCATGGAGGTGGCGAAGAACTGGTGCGGGACGGTGGCGTCCATGGGCTGGTAGAAGGCGCCCGAGAAGTTCTCGGGGAAGCGCCCGCGGCTCCAGTCGAAGGCGTGGTGCTTCACCGCGTCCACCAGGTGGAAGCCCGCCCACGGCCGACGGTACCGGTACTGCCCCCACGCCACGAAGCCGGTCATGAAGGGCCAGACGGCGCCGTTGTTGTAGTGGGTCGGGTCGTAGAGGTCGCTTCCCACGCTCAGCAGCCGCGCGCCCCAGTCGGCGGAGATCGAGTCGGTGGCGAGCCGGCGTAGCGTGCGCTCGGCGCGGGTGGGCTCCAGGACGCGGAACGAGGCGGCGGTGCCCGGCCACGCCGTAAGATTGGGGTTGGTCCGGCGGCCGGTCATGAGGCCGAAGGCGTGGTGGTCCTGCTCGGGGAGCCAGTAGTCCTCGTTCAGCGTCCTCAGGGCGGTCTCCCGGA
>JASFUL010000096.1:0-13275 GCA_050050315.1 Gemmatimonadota bacterium | reverse complement strand
CGAAGGCCGGTCCCTTCCGGGGGAGGTCCGGCTCGACCAGGACGAAGCGGTCGCCCCCCTCCACCGACACGCGGTACCAGAAGCGACCGCTGCCGTCGTCCAGCCAGTGGGGCTCCTCCGCCTCGCCCACGACCAGGTCCGGCAGGAGCTCGGCCAGGCTGTCGGCGCGCTGGTAGTCCTCGCGGGTGACCTGGCCCTGTCCGGCCGACGGACGGGCGAGGACGAGGGCGAGCACGAGGGCGGTCCGTGCCAGGGGACGCGGCGGGTGAGGCGAGCGGGGCATGGCGGGCTCCATGGACGGACTGTGGATGGATCGACCCGGTCGTTCTCGCGGCCGGAGAATACAGTTCTTGCGTCCGGGCTGCCGCCGCAACCGATGTCGTCCCTCTTCCGCGCCTCCCTGGAGGTGGACGCGATGGATGCCCAACTGCTCCGAGCGCGAAGCCTGCGGCGTGATTGCCGACATGTCCCTTCCCTGACCAGCCTGCCAGAGGCAACTTCCTGGGGCCAGCAGTTACGGATGTAAGCGTAACCACGGCCCTGGCGTTGGTTACACTTCGGCGATCAGGAGCAGCCGTGGGGGGTCGGACGATCGCGTTGACATGGCCTGACCGCGCACCGTGAAGATGGCGTCGGGCGCTGGATCGAGTACTTCGCCGTCCCGACGGTGACGGCTGCCAAGTTCGGTGCCGGATTACCTGGTGTCCTGCTGCCTCTCACCAGGAATCGTCGCGACCAGTCGTGGGAAGCGGAGGGACTTCTTTCCCTCCTGGAGGGGCTCGAGGCGAGGGAGCAGCCGCGCTTGATGCAGGGATAGGTGGCCCGCCCCCGCTTCGGCGGCTCTCGGTCCCGGATCTGGTCCGTGCGGGGTCCCGACGCGCCGGAGC
The DNA here is from genome assembly GCA_050050315.1 of Gemmatimonadota bacterium. Classification (GTDB taxonomy): domain Bacteria; phylum Gemmatimonadota; class Gemmatimonadetes; order Longimicrobiales; family Gaopeijiaceae; genus JASFUL01. The sequence goes on along the minus strand of JASFUL010000096.1, from coordinate 12,388 downwards.
GGACGTCCCCGTCAACCTCCGCGGCTCTGGCGGAGTTCGGTTCGGGCCGCTCCCCCCCGGACCGGGTGGTGGAGATCGCCGTCGCTCGTCAGGACGAGCTCATCCGGGCGTGCTCCTCCGGGAGGCACGAGGACGAGGCCCGCGTCTTCGCCGGCCCAGCACCCGCCGGAACGCGCCCCGCATGTTGTCCTCCGAGATGCGCGCGATGCACGCAAGCTCGTCGCCGCTCTGCCAGCCCGGGTTCTGCGAGACGAAGTAGCGCACGTGTCGGTCGCGCAGGCGCCGCGCGGTCACGGGGGCGACGTCCGGACGCAGCCGGTCCTTGTGCCCAACCCGGATGAGACCCGTGGATGGGTCGTAGGCGTCGCCGAACTTCTGGCGGGCGAAGACGTCGCGGATCCGTGCCAGGGACTCGTCCGTCCCGTCGGGGCTCGGCATGAACTCGCGGAAGTACACCGGGAGGAAGCGGTAGGTCTTGTACCCCTTGCTGATGAGGAACCAGTACGTGGGGTGCGAGCGAGCGGCGGCCCTGCCCACGACGTGGCGCGCCCACGCGGACTGCAGCTCGTTCCCCCCCCGGCAGTCGCGATCGATCACCGTGTCGCCCGAGAACACGGCGGTCACCGGCATGCCGCCGACGCACGCGGTCAGATCCATGATGGTGGAGAAGCCGCGTATGGCGCCGGCGGCGTCGCGCACGAGCGTCACGGCATCCTTCTCCATGAGGTCGGAGACGAAGGTCTTCCGGCCGACGTTCTCGTAGTAGCGGTCCATGAGCGCGTGCATGCGCTCCACGTCGCGTATCGAGAGGCCGGAGACGGGCACCACCGAGGCGTCGAGCGTCACAGCGTCGCCGCCTCCAGATAGGGCACGCCCACGACGCTGGGCGGCGCGCCGCGCGTGACCGTGTAGACCCGAGCGTCATACCGCCGGCCGCCGAACGCCGAGGCTGCCGCGCAGAGGGGGTCGCTTGCGCACAACGCGAGAAGCGCCGCGTCGTACGCCCGTAACGACGGGCTCGAGAGCTCGGCCGCGAGCACGTCCCGAAGGATGGCGGAATCGTTGTCGCGCACGACGGGAAACGACACGTAGCGGTATCGCAGGCAGTGCCCGACGGCGGGCAGGCGGGGCTGACGCGTGAGCCCGCGGAGTGCGTTGTGCACGGGGCGGGCGGCCGCCAGGAGCGGATGGTACCCGTGAATGCGCGTCTGCTTGAACGACCCCTGGTCCCAGCGCAGGTAGGCGGCGAGGATCCGCCCGCCCTCATCCGGGCAGATCCTCACGTCCTCCGGCCGGACGCCGCGCAGCAGTCCGGTCCCGAGATCCCCGCGGTCGATGACGGGGAAGAACTGCTTCTTGGAGCCGTGCCGCTGGATGAAGGCGAATGCCTCGTCGAGGCGGTGGCGCGCGCTACGGCTGGAGAGGCCCGTCCCGCGGCGCGGCACCAACACGTGGGTGCGCAGGTCGTCGAGGTGTGAGTAGGTGGGCAGACCGGCGCGGCCGCTTTCGAGCAGGCGGCGCGCGGGGGCGTTGTCCGCGATGATCGTGGTGAGGGCGAAAGGGGCCTCGACCGGACGGCGGGCCCACTCCCGGAACCCCCGCGCCAGAAGGAGGCCCGAGCGGTACTCCGGGTCGAGTCGCAGCCCGCTCAGGTACGCGACGCGATCCGGCGCTCCGTCGAGGTAGACCGAGCGCTCGCTGCGAACGCCGAAGCCCACGATGCGGCCGTCGTCCTCGGCGACGAACACGTCGTGTGTATCGCCCTGCACGTCGAGCGCGTCGAAGAAGCGCGGCTCGGCCTCGAACGCCACGCTGACTGCGCCGGGCATGGCGTTACGGGCGAGGCAAGCCCGCAGGCCGGCGTCGTCCGCGTGCGTCGCCATCCTAAGGCGCGCCATCGTCCTCTCGCCCGACCGGCCATCCCTGCCGGCGCTTGATGCCCTTGTTGCTGACGAGGTTCACGGCGAAGTAGGTGAAGGCGCTGTACGGGTCGCGTAGGTTCGCCTTGAAGTCGCGCGCTCGGCGGAGGACGCTGCCGAAGCGGTAGAAGTCGCGCCGCGCATCGTAGCACGCTTCGGCGAGCTTCTCGGCCGTCATGTTCCTGGGGCGGAAGGTGACCTCCCCGAAGCTGCCCTCGTCCGAGAGCCACCAGTCGTCATCGAGCAGGCGCCCCTCCGCGCGGAGGCGCCGGTACAGGGGGGTTCCGGGGAAGGGCACGAGGTGGTTGAAGGCGGCGAGGCACAGACGCTCCTCGATCGCGAACTCCAGGGTACGCTTCACGTCGTCGAGCGTCTGCGTGTCGTAGCCGAACACGAACGTGCCGTACACGGTGATGCCGTGGTCGCGGAGCTTCGCCAGGGCCTCCCCGTACTCGTAGCGCCTGGTGTTCCAGCTCTTCCCCATCGCCTCGAGGGTCGCCTGATCGAGGCTCTCGAACCCGATGAGGATGTTCGCGCACCCGCTTTCGGCCATCCTCGCGAGCAGGTCGTCGTCGTTTGCCATGGTGATGGAGCCGTGGCTGAACCACCGCTTGTCGAGCGCACGGATGGCGGCCGCGAGCTCCCGGGTGCGCCGGGGCCGGCTCACGAAGTTGTCGTCGACGAAATAGAGGAGGTCGCTGTCCAGACCGGCCACGTCCTCGACGATCGCGTCGATGTCCTTGGCCCGATAGGTGCTCTCGTAGCTGCCTGCGATGGCGCAGAAATCACAGTTGAACGGGCATCCGCGCCCGGCTTCGACCATGGCGAGGGGGAGGTAGGGCCGCTCTCCGTAGATGCTCCGGTCCGGACGCACGTGCGCGAGTTCTCCGGAAGTGCGCGCCTCGTCGTAGCGCGGCCGCAGCTCTCCGCGGGCGGCGTCGGTGACGATCCGTGCCCAGGCGTGCTCGGCGTCACCGACCATGACGGAGTCGCCGTGCGCCGCGACCTCCTCGGGGACGAGGCTGGCCTGGATGCCGCCGAGGACAACGGGCACGCCGCGATCCTGGAACCGGCGTGCGATGGAGTACGCGCGCCGCGCCGTGTAGGTCTCGACGGGGATCGCGACCAGATCCGCCTCGACGTCGTAGTCGACCTCGTCGAAACGGTCGTCCATGAACGAGACCTCGTGTTCGTCGGGCGTCAGCGCGGAGAGCACCGCGATGTTCAGCGGCTGCATGCTCCAGCTTCTCACGTAGCGCTCGCCCGTCCGCTTGCCCATCGCGGGGTTGACCAGCTGGATCTTCACTTCCGGTCCTCCATGAACGGCTCGTTGTGCTCACGAACGCGGGCGCGCATCGCCTCCCCGGGGAAACGCCGCAGGCGCGTCGCGTAGTGGCGGTAGCCCAGGTTGGTGATCGTGTTGAGGAGGAGGTTGGTGCCACTGCGCCGCGTGCGCTCGGCGATCCCGCCCAGGCTGTACGTCCTCTCCCAGGCCCACAGCAGTCCCTCCCGAAGGCGCTCGGCGCTCATGGTCGCGGGCTCGTACACGACGTGCTGCCCGTCGTACAGCGCCCAGTCGCGGGTGGTGATGCGTCCCTCGCGCTCGAGCCGGGAGAAGAGCGGGGTGCTCGGGAACGGGGTGAGGATGCTGTAGCGCGGAAGGTCGATGCCGTGCTCGAGGGCGAAGTCCACGGTGCGCGCGAAAGTGTCCTCGGTGTCGGTGTCGATACCGAAGATGAACGTGCCGTTGATACCGATGCCGCGATCGTGCAGGTCGCGCACGACCTGCGCGTAGCGCTCGACGCGGTTGAATCCCTTGTTCACGCTCGTCGCGCCTTCCTGGTAGACCGCCTCGAAGCCGAGCAGGAGGCCCTTGCAGCCGCTCTCGGCTGCGAGATCCATGAGCTCGCGGTCCTGACCGATACGAACCGTGGACAGGCCGCCCCACCTGCGCCTGAGCGGAATCATCGCGCGCATGAGCCGCTTCGCGTACTCGCGATCCTCCATCGGGCTCGGATCGACGAACACGATGAAGCGGCCCGGAAGGCGCTCGATCTCGGCGATCACGTCCTCGACCGGACGTCGCGTGTAGTCGGGCTGGGTCGCGACGACCGCGCAGAAGTCGCAGCGATACGGACAACTGTAGGTCGCCTGCACGCTTGCCCTGCTCGCGTAGCCGAGGGCGGGAAGCAGGTCGCGGCGCGGTTCGGGCAGGCCACGGAGCGACATCCCGTGGGTCTGCTCGTAGCGCGTCTCGAGCTCGCCGCGCGCATAGTCCCGAAGCAGGCGCGGCCAGCTCTCGAAGGCGAGACCCGTCACGACGGCGTCCGCGTGGGCCTGGGCCTCGTCCGGCAGGAGCGTCGGATGCACCCCGCCGAGCACGACGGTCGAGCCCTTGCGGCGGAAATGGTCCGCGATGGCGTAGGCGCGCGTGGCGGTCCCCGTGATCGCGGTGATGCCGACCAGATCAGCCTTCTCGTCCGGACCGAGCGTGGTCGTGCCCTCGTCCACGAGTCTCACGCGCATGCCGAGGTCGTCCGGGACGAGGCCGGCCAGGGTGGTGAGGGTGAGAGGGGCGTAGCGGAGCGCGGTCGGAAAGATGCCCCTCCCGTGCGCGTACATCTCGCCGCTGGGCGAGACGAGTAGCACATCAGTCATCGGCCGCCCCCATCCAGGACTCCCATCCGGTCCGGGCGTCGAGCGCGCGCGGCTTGATGTCCCCGAGGCGCTGGCCGTCCGCGACGCAGCGCGCCAGGTACCGTTCGTGGCCGCGGGAGACCCGGTGGGAGATGACTGGACCGAGCTGCCCGAGGTCGCGGGCCAGCGCGTACTGGGGGTTCTCGCGCAGCGCCTCGTCCACGCGGTGCGCGATCCCACCGGACCTCTCACGGTCGTGGAAGAGGATGTAGTGGCGGTGCCGGGAAGGTGCGAGGAGGACGAATCCGCCCTCGGGGAGCAGACGCGCCAGGGCCTCGCGGACGTGCCGCTCGTGGAGCTTCTCGCCGTGGTGGTCGCTGGCGGGGTCCGCCCGTCCGAGGAACGTCAGGATCGGAGCCCGCCCGGCGTGCCCCTCAACCCGGACCACGTCGCGGGTGTCGTAGCGGTACAGGCCCCCTGACGTGGTGAGCACGACGCGGTACTCCCGCCCGACCTCGAGCCCCCAGCACGGGTGGGCGCGCTCTTGGTCGGCGAACTCGTACACGTGCGAGTCGACCGCGAGGATCTGGCCCGCCGAAAGGGGGATGGTGGTCGCGCCCTCCGTGCTCAGCAGGCCCTTCCCCTGGAGCGTAGCGTGCGGGAGACGCCCCGCGAGAGCCGCGGCGTACGGTCTCGCTGTCGCCTGGTCCCAGCAGCTCACGAGCGCGAGCGAGGGCCAGAGCGTCTCGGCGGGACTGTCGCCCTCCAGCGCGAGCTCCAGCGTTCTCCGGTCCTCCGTCGGAAGGCGCTCCAGGACCGGGTCCGGCTCCTCCTCCAACCCGTCGAGCAGCGTCGAGAAGAGGGTGGGGCTCCATACCGAAAGGAAGCTCAGATCCCGCGCGCCGACGAGGGTGACGAGAGTGTCCCGGCGCCAGGAACCCCCCGGTTCCGGGACGAGGAGTCTCCCTCGCAGGAAGCGCCGCTGCCGCGCGGTGAAGTAGTCCTCGTCCTCGCCCGCCCCGATGGGGACGGGTCCGTCCCCTCCGGTCGGGAGCGGAGGGGTCATCGACCAGTACCACCGGCCCCTGCGGACGCCCGGGTAGCGCTCGAGCAGGTCCCCGATCCACGGCAGGAGAGCACGACGGAGCTCTTCGCGCAGGGAGGCGGTGTGGGGGATGAGCTTCCTGCCCGTCGTGCCGCTGGTGGGTACCAGGGCCTGGACGGGCTCCTGGGTCAGTACGCCGGGCTCGCCCGAGGCGATGCGCTCCACCCAGGGTTCGAGGTCCTCGTACCCGATCAGGGGGACCCGCTCGCGGTAGTCCTCGTAGGACTCGATGCCGGAGAAGCCGTGCTCGCGACCGATCGCCGTGTCGGCGTTGCGCCGCAGCAGGCTCGCGAGCCTCCGTCGCTGAAGCCGCTCGATCCGCCCCAGGAGGCTGCAGAATCGCCCCTTGGCAGCTCGGGCCTGGCGGAGGAAGAGGTGCATGGGCTGGACGGGGCGGGTTTCCGGAGAGCAGGTCGGCGGTTGGCGGGACGGTAGAACGAGCCGGTCATCCCCCGGTACACAGACGAACTGCGCGACCGGGTTCTTACAGCGAGGTTCGGGCTCGGCGGACACGATCCGGCCTGCGTCGAGGACGACGCCCGCCTGGCCCCCATCATGCCCATGTCCTGACGTCCGGACCGCCGCACCGTCAGCGTCGACGCACCCTCGCCTTCACCTCCTCGATCCAGTTCTCCACCAGCACGAGCGGAGGCCGCCCGCCTGCCTCCGTGCCGACGATCGTGCGCTCCATCATGAACCGTCGGTCGTCCGGCGACACGTCGAAGGGGAAGTGCAGGGACTGAAGCCCGATGTCGTCGGGAATGCGGAAGAGGGTCCTTCGCTCCGTGACCCGGAACCCCCCTTCCGTCTCGACCGAGGCCGCGATCAGCTCCCGATCTCCCGAAACGTAGAAGAGCGTGCGTCCATCGTGGGCCCATCGGGGTCCGTACCCGCCGCCCGCCGACACCACCCAGCGTCCGGCGCCCACGTCCGGGAAGGGGCGAACCTCGATCTGCCACTCTCCCGACTCGCTGGAAACGTAGGCCAGCCACCGCCCATCGGGTGAGAGCTGCGGCGAGATCTCGTCGTACTCCGTCCTCACGAGAGGGATCTCGGCCGTGTCGCCCTCCAGGCGGTACGCCACGATGTCCCGCTGGCCGGGGACGCCACCGGTCCTCGCGACCATCCACGCCCCGTCCCGGGACACGTCCGTCTGCCAGATCGACGACCCGGCGACGAGCACCGGCGACGGCTCGCCCGTCCCGTCGGCGCGGCGGACGTGGACCCCCGATCCCGCGTTCCCGAAGATGTACTGGACCCGCTGGCCGCCGGGGAGCCACGTGGGCCGCGCTTCCTCGGCCGGGTCGTACGTCAACCGGAGCAGTGGACCGTCGTCCAGCTGCTTGATCCAGACGTCGTCGCCCTCCGGGGTGCGGAGCCCGATGGCCAGCCGGCGGCCGTCCGGCGAGAGCGACCATCCCGAGTTGCGGGCGTTCGAGAACCTCCAGGCCGGGTCGACCTGTCGGACCGAGCCGTCCCGGGAGACCCAGACCATCTCGCGGTCGGGCGTTGCCGTCTCGGGAACCGCCTGGAGCATCAGGACGCTCCCGTCTCCGCTGACGGCCAGATCGGGGTATCCGGGGTCGTCCACCTTGACGCCCTGTAAGACGGACACGGGCTCTCCCACCGTCTCGAGGTCGTCGAGGTCGAAGGAGACGGCGAAGACCGCCCCGTCCTCACGCACGAAGAAGAGGTACCCGCCCAGGCAGAACGCGACCAGGGCCCCGTCGAGGAGCCTCTTCGCTCGGCCCGTCTCCAGGTCCAGCACCCACGTCTCGAGCACCCCGATCCCCGCGTTCCCGAGGGTGAAGGTCAGCCCCCGGGAGTCCGGGAGGGCCATCGGAGCCACGGCACTGAGATTGTCGGGCTGTTCCGGCCACACCGCCTGGGGTGGACCCTCCCCCGATGTGGGAATGCTGCGGAGGCGGAACCCGGGGAGCCCCGAGTACACCAGGCTGCCGTCCCCCATCCACGTCACGCCCATGGCCGCCACATTGTCCGCCAGAGTGACCGACGCCCCGCCCGTCGTGGGGACCTTCCGCAGCTCGGCCCCGACCCAGTACACCACCTCGCTCCCGTCCGGTGAGATCCGTGGGAGCGTGGCGCCATCCGTACCGCCCAGGGGTCTCGCGGCCAGGGAGCTCCGCTCCTTGACCCAGAGTTGCGTGCCTTCGGCGCCGGGTCCGACGTAGACGATCACGTCGGCCTCCGGACCCAGGGCGAAGCTCGGCCTCGCCTGGTCCACGAGCTCCTGCCCCGGCAGAAAGGCCAGGCTGTAGCGGGACACGACCGGCTCGGCCCGTCGGGACCGGAGCCCTATCCACCCCAACCCCAGGCCGGCGGCGACGAGGAGGACCGCCAGCACCGGTCCGAGGCGGGTCCAGACCCGTCCCCGGTCGGCCTCCTCCCCGTCCTCGCCGACCGTGATCGGGAGTCGGAACGTGGGGTCGACCAGCGCGTCGGAGAACGCCGCGGCCGTCCTGAAGCGGTCCGCGGGACTCCGCGCCAGCGCCTTCGCCACGGCAGCTTCCACGTTCGCGGGCACCGGCGGGCGGCTCCGGCGGATCGGGGCGGGAGTGTCGAGGAGGACCTTCGCCACGACCGCCTGGGGGGTCGTGGCCACGTGGGGCGGCTCGCCCACGAGCATCTCGTACGTGGTGGCCCCCAGCGAGTACACGTCGGACCGGGCGTCCAGCTTCCGGTCCCCGGCGGCCTGCTCCGGACTCATGTAGTGGGGTGTGCCCACCGAGAGACCCGTCTCGGTGAGGCGCGACATCCCCCCTGCCTTCCGCGTGGCCAGGGCCACCCCGAAATCGGCGACGAGGGCCTCGCCCTCCTGCAGGAGGATGTTCGAGGGCTTGATGTCCCGGTGGAGGACCCCGTGCGCGTGGGCGTGCTCCAGCGCCGCCGCCACGTCCCGGGCGATTTCGACGGCTTCCTCGACCGGAAGCTCCCGTTCCCGGTCCAGTCTGTCGCGGAGGCTCTCGCCTTCCACGAAGGGCATGACGTAGTAGAGGAAGCCGTCGGCCTCCCCCGAGTCGTGCAGGGGGAGGATGTTGGGATGCTGGAGCTTCGCGGTGGTGGCGATCTCCTCGAGGAACCGGTCGGCCCCGATGATGGCGGCCAGGTCCGGGCGGAGGACCTTCAGGGCGACGGGACGGCCGTGCTTGCGGTCTTCGGCCAGGAATACGATGGCCATGCCCCCCCTTCCGACTTCCCGTCGAAGGGCGTATCGACCGTCGAAGGCGGCCCTCAAACGAGCCGACAAGTCGTCCACGGCTACGTCCCGATCGAGGTACGCGAGCGCGTACGCCTGTAGAACCCCTCCCACCAGGTAGGCTAGGCGCGGAGGACCGGAGGATCAAGAGCGGCCGCCCCGGGGGGACGGGCTGGCTTCAGGCGCTGACCTCTACCCTGCCGTCCGGTACACCCAGGACTCCAGCGACACCGTGTAATCGGCGCGGTTCGCCCGATACCGGATGCAGTACTCCGTCGGGTACCATCCGGCGATCTCCCAGGCCAGGGGGAGCGCCAGAGCGGTGCAACCACCGGGATTCGCGCCGGTCGCCACACCCTCCAGCCAGCTGTGGGTGATCATCGGCTCGTAGAAGGCGATGCTTCCGTCCCAGCCGCCGTAGATGAAGACCTCGGTGAAGGGCGCCCCCGAGAAGACCGGGTCTGCCAGGTTGACGAGGTGGTCCCCCATGAAGGCCTCGGCGGCGCCCAGGCTCATGTATCCCGCCGGCATGTACTGCGGGGGGATGGGCGCGGTCGCGGTGACGAAGTCGCCGCAGTCCATGAGCAGGCCGCACGTGCCGAGGTCGATGGAGTTCCGCGTGGCCAGGTCGATGATGTAGAAGTGGAAGTCGAAATGGGCGACGGTGAAGATCGCCGGCGGCGGATGGCCGATCGGGTTCCAGTTGAGCAGCGCCCAGCCGAGGGGCGATTCGACCTCGTCGACGAACGCCTCCGGGAGCTCCATGACGGCCTCGTGCCCGCCGACGCACTCCATGTCGAGCTCGATCGTCCCGTTGCCGTTCACGTCGAGGCAGTGCTCGCCGCTGGCGGGGGCCGTGGGGAGGCCGTCCAGGAAGTCCGCCGGGAAGGTGTATCCGAGGCTGAGCGGCGTCCCTGCGTCGTCGATCTGGGCGTACGTGCGCACGGGTGAGCCACCGAGCTCGGCCGCCGGGCCGTAGTCCGCGCACGGTCCGGCGTAGGACGCCGTGGTCCGGAGCTGAGCCTCCGCGGACCTGGCGGGCAGCCTCCGGGTGCGCTCGTGCCCGCGGTTGCCCCGGGGCACCTGGCAGATGGTCTCGAAAGCGACGGCCGCCGAGGACGGAGGGCCGGTCCGCTGGTCGATGACCGTGGGCGCCGTCGGAGTCCGGGCCTCCCGGTCCGAGCAGCCGGTGGCCGCCAGGGCCAGGAAGGGGAGGGTGAAAAGAGGCAAGCGGTGGGCAGGCATGGTCGGTTTCTCGGTGGGGTGGGGGGGGTCAGGGGTGGGCGGGGTCACGGGTGGGCGGTCTGCGGCGCGACGGAAGGGTCTCCTCGGTCGGCCGATCCCGTGTGGCTCCGGAAGTACTCCACGAGGGGTGCTTCGTGATGCTGCCGGTGGTACTCCTCGATGTCGAGGCCGCTGTGGGAGAGGATGGCCCGGGCCTCCCGGTGGGCCGCGTAGACCCCGAACAGGTCCTCGAGCAGGTGGTGCTGGTCCAGCACTTCCCCGTGGCGCCAGCGACGCACGACGGGGTGGAGGAAGACGCTCCGGTGGGCCTGGCTCGCCTCCGGATGGCGCTGGATGTCCATGGGATTCCCCTCCCAGCGCCCCCACTCGAACGTCAGCGTGTAGTACCAGGGCTCCTCGGCCATGAGTCCCTCCTCGACGGCCTGGAAGGGCACCTCCTCGTACCAGTCGATGCCCTCGTCCCCCACGACGAACAGGTCGCAGAGGTAGCGGAACTGGTTCCAGAGCCCCGAGGTGTGGCAGGCGCGCTCGGCGACGGTGGAGGCCAGGAGCTCGGCGTCGAGGCGCAGCGTGCGCCGGGGATACGGCCGATCCTCGTAGCGCTCCATCAGGTGCCGGTACAGGGTCCGGACGTTGTAGCGGAAGCCGTCGATGAACGCGGACGCCGCGACCTTGAAGTCCCGGGCCTGCATCAGCGATCCCGCGAAGAAGACCCCGGGGTGGCTCGTCGACTCCCAGTACGGCGTGATGTCCGGCAGCCGGCCGTCGAGCACCGTCCGGGGGTGCGTCTCGAAGACGCCCCCGTCGAAGGCGAAGCCGGTGCAGCGGACGACGACGTCGTAGACGAGCTCGTCCACCTCGCCGTCCGCGCGGGTGTAGGCGACGGTGACGACGAAGGGGCCGTCCTGCTGGCCTTCACCGCCCGACCCCGCGCCGTCGCCCATGCCCCCGTCGTGGGGTGCGTCTCCGGGGGATGCGTCGCCGTCCACCGGGACGATGCTCTGGATCTGGCAGTTGAGGACGCTGTTCAGGGTCTTGAGATGGTAGCCGTCGAGGATGCGAGCGTGGTTCGCCCGGACGTGACCGGGGTGGTGGGTCCTGTGCGCCATCGTGAGGGGCGTCGGGCTCGCGACATGCACCACGGCCGCCGACTCCAGGGCCACGTCGGCCACCTCGAGCGCCGAGTTGCCCTTGCCGACCACGAGGACGCGCCGGCCCTCGTACGGCCCGGGATCGAAGGGGGCCTCCTCGTACCCGATCGCGTGCTCGATGCCCGGGATCGCCGGGACGTAGGGGCGGCCGAACCCCGTGGCGACGACGAGCGCCTCGCACGTCCAGGTATCCCCGTCGGCCGTGCGCAGGCTCCACGCTGCGTCGCCCGGTTCCGTCCGTCCGGCCGCGGACGCGTCCGACGCTCCGTCTCCGTCCCGCGCTGGACTCACGGACACCACCTCCGTGCCGAATCGGACGTCCAGATCGTACGCCTCCCTGAAGCCGGCCAGGTAGCGGACGAGCTCGTCGGCGAGCGGGTACAAGCGGCGGCTGTACTCGCGGAAGGGGAAGCTGTGGTCGTGGGTGAGGAGCGTGTTCCAGTCCCATCGGAGCTGGATCTCGGGGTCGTCGAAGACCGAAGAGGTCTTGTTGAACGAGATGAGGCTCCGGCTGCGGGGGAAGCGTCGGAAGAACAACCCCGGCGCCTCGGCCCGTTCGAGGACGACGTAGTCGGCCCCGGCCTTCTGGAGGAAGTAGGCCATCTGGAGGCCGGCGGGACCGGCGCCCAGCACGACGAAACGGATATGACGTTCGGTTCGGTCCATGGTCGGCGCCCCGATTCTCGGAGCACGCGCTGAAGGGAGCGAGAAGTGGATCGAGACGTGGGCCCTGCGGGTGCGTCGGAGGCGAAACTTCGGGGAAGTCGCTCGTCGCGACTATGCCACTATGCGTGCTGACGGCCGTCGGCGGCAAGGATTGGTCTCGGTGGGCGCCGCCGCCAGCGCGCCCGCTTCCTCCTCCCCGGACCGACCCGGAATGGTCTCGAGAATCTTCCCCGTCGCAGGCCGGACCCCGGGGTGTCTCGCGGGCTACACTTTGTAACAGAAAGTACTTGAGAAGATAGAGTACCACACCAATGTCGACGTCGTATACTCTTGGGTTGTCGGGGGTTCGGGCCCGCGCCGTGAGAGCTTCCGCGGATAGGATCCCCGCACCCCCACGACCACGATCGCAAGGCGGGGAAGAGGATGCCGCAGGGACCGCTCCTGTTCG
>JASFUL010000095.1:0-13286 GCA_050050315.1 Gemmatimonadota bacterium | reverse complement strand
CTGGCCGGCGGATCCGACGCGGACCTGGTGCGGGCCCGGTACTCCCTCCCCTACCTGGCCCACGCCACCATGGAGCCCATGAACTGCACGGCCCTTCTGGACGGCGGCCGGCTCACCGTGTGGGCACCGACGCAGTTCCAGGACGCGCCGTCGTACATGGGAGGCGGGGCCCGCCAGGCCGCGGCCGGGGCGGCCGGCGTCTCCGCGGACGCGGTGGACGTCCGGACCACCTTCCTGGGAGGTGGCTTCGGCCGTCGGGCCGAGCTCGACTTCGTCGAGGAGGCCGCGGAGCTCGCGTCGAAGGTGTCGGGCGCCGTCCGGGTGGTGTGGTCCCGGGAGGACGACGTGCGACACGACTTCTACCGCCCGGCGTCGTACCACGAGCTGGCGGCCCGGCTCGGACCGGACGGTCGGCCGGTGGCCTGGGCCCACGACATGGCCCTCCAGTCCATCCTGCAGCGTCACCTGCCGGGGTGGATGCCCTCCTTCCTGGCGAGCCTCGTGGGGGTCATGCCCGACGGCATCGACCCGACCTCGGTGGAGGGCGCGCAGAACCAGCCCTATGCCGTCCCGAACGTGCGCGTGACGTGGGCGAACGTAGAACTCCCCGTGCCCGTGGGCTTCTGGCGTTCCGTGGGGAACTCGCACAACGCGTTCGTCGTGGAGTCGTTCGTGGACGAGCTGGCCGCGGCGTCCGGGCGGGACCCGTACGAGTACCGACGGGAGCTCCTGGAGCGTCATCCCCGTCACCGGGCCGTGCTGGACGCGGCGGCCGAAGCCGCGGCGTGGGGAGGGCCGCTCCCGGAGGGTCGGGCACGAGGGATCGCGGTGGCGGAGTCGTTCGGCTCCTTCGTGGCCGAGGTCGCCGAAGTGTCGGTCCGGGAGGGGCGCCCCCGGGTCCACCGGGTGTGGTGCGCCGTCGACTGCGGCGTGGTGGTGAACCCGGCCATCGTGCGCGCCCAGATGGAGAGCGCCATCGTCTATGGGCTGACGGCGGCGCTCCACGGCCGCATCGGCATCGAGGGCGGGCGGGTCGTCCAGGGCAACTTCGGCGACTACCCGGCCCTGCGGATCGACGAGGCGCCGGAGGTCACGGTGATCCTGTCGCCCAGCGGGGATCCGCCGGGAGGGGTCGGCGAGCCCGGACTGCCGCCCATCGCCCCCGCAGTCACCAACGCCCTCTACGCCCTCACGGGCCGCCGCGTACGGGAGCTGCCGATCACCCTCGGGTGAGGCGCCGGGGCGTCGCGGGCAGGTCGGCGACGAGGTCGCCTCACCTGAACGCGTCGATCCCCGCGGAGCAGAGCTCGTCCCACCCCTGGTCGCAGGCCAGGGCTCGGAGCCGCTCGGGATCCCGCTCCTCGAGGGGGGGCTTCGTGCCGCGCAGCAGGATGGGGAGCTCCCCGGCGGGAGGGAGACTCCGGGCCCAGGTCCCGGCGTTACGCGCTCCCTCGGCCAGGCGCTCCGCGTTGCCGCACGCCGGCTCGTAGTTGCGCTCGCAGGCGCGTCGGAAGGCCTGGAGGGCCGTGCGGGGATCCTCCCGGACCTCGCCGATCGCCCACTCGTTGCACGCCCACGCCGACCCGTTGGTGCAGTAGACGAACTCCAGGAACGACTGGTACTCGCACGCGCGTCTGCTGCCGGCTTCGCAGGCGTCCTCCCAGAACGGGAGGTACTGGCCGGGGTGCTCGTCGCCCACGCCCTGGACGGCCAGGAGCGCCACGAAGGCCCCCGCCCAGATCGTCGTGTACGCGGCGTGCCGGCCGACGGTCGACAGGCTCGCGCCGATCCGGGTCGGGTCCAGGGCGGCGAGGGGCTTCGCCTTCACCAGGCGGTCGATGGCCCGGACCGTCAGGTTCATGAGCGGGACGGGCAGCAGCTTGTCGTAGAAGGTGGGGACGCCGTGACTGCTGAGCAGCACCCAGAAGAAGATCGTGCCGAGGGCGTACATCACCCCGAAGAGGATCCGCCCCGACTCGCTGCGTGGTGACGTGGACGGGTCGGTGAAGAGAAGGTGCATCCCGAGGAAGACCGGAACCGGGATGTGGACGTCGTAGAACAGGTACGTCCCGGTGATCTCGAAGTACCCCATGCTGACGAGGTACATCGTGACCACCGCGGGCATCGTCATCCTCGCCACCCCGAAGAGGACCTGACCCGGGAGCGAGGCGAGGAAGATCACCAGGTAGATGTGGGGCGCGTCGAACTGCGTGTTGGCGATCTCGCGGCCCAGGGTGATGTCCGAGGTCCCGGTCAGGATCAGGGCCAGGGAGAAGACGGCGAGGGGGAACGACGACGGGTTGAAGATGTGGGCCGAGCGGTCGCCGCGGTGCCAGCGGATCAGCTCCTTGCCCAGGTAGCCGACGAGGATGATGGCGAACTGCCAGTGGAACCAGTCGGGCCGGAACCAGAGGAACAGGTTCACGCTGAGAACGACGGGGAGGGGGCCGAACCCGAGGTACCACGTGTCCCGCCGCGACCAGGTCAGCAGGGCGTCGACGGCGTAGGCGAAGAGAACCTGCGCCAGGATGAGCGGCAGGAAGGCGTACACGAAGCGCGCGTGCCATCCCCACCACGCGTACACGACCACCTGGGCCAGCGCCTGGACCCAGTGGTGCTTCCGGATCGCGACCTCCACGATCAGCGTCCGGCTCGCCCGGACGGACGCGCCGTACAGCAGGGCGCCCCACGCCACGAGCACGGTCACGGCTCCCACGAACGCCCACAGCAGTCCCGGTCGTTGGTGGATGGGATCGAGCAGGAGGTACGACGCCAACGCCGCGGCGAAGACCGAGGGGAGGGCCAGGGCCCGGCCCGGGGACAGCGGATGGCGGCCGGGGGTGGGTCGCTCGTGGGTGTGCGAGGAAGGGGTGTGGGTGGGGGGAGGGGGGGGGCTTCGCTTCATCCGACGGGCGCTGGGCCTGGGGTGCTGGACGGGCCGTGGTTCCGGATCGTCCGGAAGCTAGGGGGAGACGGCCCGGAGGTCGAGGAGGTCGGCGGGTTCCCTAGAACCGCGCCAGGTCGAGGATCGCCTCGAGCACGTCGTCGGTCTGGGGCAGGATCGTCGCTTCGAGCTGGGGCGAGTAGGCCACCCAGGTGTCGAGCGACGCCACCCGGCGCACGGGCCCGTCGAGCCAGGGGAAGAGGTCGTCGGCGATGCGGGCGGCGACCTCCGAGCCGATCCCCCACGAAAGGGAGTCCTCGTAGACGACCACGACCTTGCTGGTCTTCTTCACCGACTCGCCCACCGTGTCCATGTCCAGCGGGCTCAGCGTGCGAAGGTCGATCACCTCGGCGTCCACGCCGTGCTCCCGCTCGGCGACCTTGGCGGCGTCCAGGCTCCGCTTCACGAGCGCTCCGCAGGTGACCACGGTCAGGTCCGCCCCCTCGCGGACGACGTTCGCCCGCCCGAAGGGGATCGTGTAGTCGGGACCGGGATAGCGCCCCTTGTTGTAGACCTGCCGGTAGAGGTGCTTGTGCTCGAGGAAGAGCACCGGATCCTCGCACCGGATGGCGGTGCGGAGAAGCCCGTTGGCGTCCTCGGCGTTCGACGGCAACACGACCCGGAGCCCCGGCGTGTGCGTGAAGAGCGTCTCGCCGGTCTGGGAGTGGTAGATCGCACCCCCGCGCAGGTAGCCCCCGTAGGTCACCCGGATCACCACCGGTGCGCTGAACGTGTCGGCCGACCGGTACCGCATCGTGGCCAGCTCGTTCCGGATCTGCTGGAAGGCCGGCCAGATGTAGTCGAAGAACTGGATCTCGGCGATGGGGCGCATGCCCCGGAGCGCCATGCCGATGGCGCGCCCGACGATGTTGGCCTCGGCCAACGGGGAGTTGTAGACACGATGGCCCCCGAACCGCCTCTGGAGCCCGTGGGTCACCTTGAACACGCCACCCTTGCCCTTCACCTCCTCGAGCGCCTCCTCCCTGGACGCGTCGGCCACGTCCTCGCCGAACACGACGATACGGGGGTCCCGCTCCATCTCGTCCCGCATGCACATGTTCAGCAGATCGACGACCGTGTACTCCTTGTCGTCGTCGTCCGGGTAGCGGGGCTCGCGGGCGAAGTCGGCGGACGTCGGATCGACGTCCTCGCTGTAGAGCCACCTCATGACGGTCGACGGATCGGGCTGCGGACGACCCGACGCCTCGTCCGCGGCCTCGCCCACCTCACGCTTCACGGCGTCCTCCAGCTCCTGCAGCTCCTCTTCGGTGGCGAAGCCCTCGTCCAGGAGAAGCTGCCGGCAGCGGACCAGCGGGTCCTTCCGGGCCTGCTCGTCCCGCTCCGCCTCCGGACGGTACGCGCGCTCGTCGTCCGACATGGAGTGGGAGTACGGGCGGATGCAGTGGGCGTGGAGGAGCGCCGGTCCCTGCCGCCGCCGGCAGTGCTCCACGAGCTCGCCCGCCACCCGGTAGACCTCGACCACGTCGGTCCCGTCGCACTCCCGCACCAGCAGGTCGGGGAAGCCGGTGACGAGCTTCGAGACGCTCCCGCCGGCCGTCTGCACTTCCACCGGCACGCTGATGGCGTACTCGTTGTCCTCCACGACGAACAGGACGGGGAGCTTGAGGTTGGACGCCGTGTTGAGGGCCTCCCAGAACTCGCCCTCGGACGTCGTACCGTCCCCCGAGCAGCACACGACCACCTCGTCCTCCGCGAAGGTCGAGAGCTTCTCCCGGAGCCCGTCGACGAGCGTAGCCCTGTGGCCGGCCTCGGCGGCGCCCACCGCCTGGAGGTACTGCGTGCCCGTGGGCGAAGAGGTGCTGGCGATGTTGTAGCGCACGTCGCCGAAGTGGGACGGCATCTGCCGCCCGCCCGAAGAGGGGTCGTCCTCGGCCGCCACCGCCTGCAGGAGGTGGTCGAGGGCGGTCTGGCCGACGGAGAGCGCGAACGAGCGGTCCCGGTAGTAGAGGAAATACCAGTCCTTCTCCGGGTCCGTGTGGGCGGCGATTCCCGTGCCGATGGCCTCGTGGCCGGCGCCCGAGATCTGGAAGAAGATCTTGTTCTGCCGCTTCATCCCCATCTCGCGGTCGTCCACGCGGCGGGAGAGGAGCATCGTGCGGTAGAAGGCCCGGATCCGGTCGCCATCCAGGCCGGCCAGGTCCCGTCCGCCCCCGGTCTCCCGGGGGTCCTCGTCGTGCGTCTCGGTCTGCGTCTCGGTCTCGGTCGACATCGGGGCTCTGGGCTCGGTTCGCGTCGCCAGGCTTCAGGGGATGCGGCGTACGCACCTGTTCGAGGTCGTCACCGTCGAGGGGCGTACCCGGTGCGTCGGCGCTCGTTTCGGGCGCGCGTCACGAGTCGGAGGAGCGAGCCATGGCGGGGGGACGGCCACGACCGGAGAACCCGAGGTCCGAAGGGGAGGGGATGCCCGGTCGATGCCCGGGAGCTACCCCCCTCCCCCCGGCTCCACGGTGGCGAGGTCCGACGGACGGACGCGCCGTACGTCGGCCGGTGGGTCGAGCGTTTCGCGGGCGGTCAGGCCTCGTGGCGACGCCGCAGCCCGGCGGCGCCGCCCAGCGCCAGCAGCCCGGTCCCGAGGAGCAAGAGCGTGGTCGGCTCGGGTACCGCCGAGCTCGGGCTCCGGACCTCGGCCGCGGCGAAGACCCCGTTCGCACCGGTGCTGAACGTCTGGGCGGTGACGTTCGCCACGGGGCCCGTGATCGCGATGTTGTTGCCGTTGTTGGCGTAGACGCTCGAAACCCCCGTGAAGAGGGCGGCACCGAACGGACCCTCGCTCGCGAAGCCGGACGTATTCACGGTGCCCACGCCGTTGTACGGCGACTGCATCGCGAGGCCCAGAGCGCCGAGGAATACGTTGTTGTAGGCCGCCTCGGCGGCGGCCCCCCCGATGCCCGTGCCTCCGATGGTCAGCACGTTGCCCCCGCTCCCGACGTACGCCGCCAGCGCGGCTCCCGTCGCGGACAGGTTGGAGTTGCCGCTCGTGAACACGGCGTCGTACGCGGCGAAGCTCGCGGCGGCGGCGTCGACGGTGATGCTGATCCCCATCCCGCTGATCCAGCTCTGGAAGGGCGCGTTGGTCAGGAAGACGTTGTCCGTGTAGAAGAGCACGGACGCCCCGCTGCCGACGCCGAACCAGTTCAGGGTGTTGGACATGAACAGCTGTTCGCCGGCGTTGAAGAAACCGTCCCCCGTGAACCACTCGTCGTGCGAGACCACGACGCGGCCCTGCGCGTGGAGGTTGCCGGCGGAGATCAACAGGAGCGTCGCGGCGAGTGCGGTCCTCAGGAGGGATTTCACGAGGCCTCCGCGGTTCGAGGGTGTCCGGCGGTTCGCCCCCGAGAGAGGCCCGGGGAGAGGAGCGCCGTCCCGGCCATGAACCGGTGACGAGGGCAATGTGGCTCCCTCGCGTGCGCGCGCGCAAGGGCGGCTTCGAGGAGCCGCTCCACTCTCATTCCGCCGCGAGCGCTTCCTCGAGGAGGGACTCCAGCGCCTCCGGTTCGGCGACGGGCCGGAGGCACGCATAGCTGCGGCAGAGGTAGGCCGCCGGGCGGCCTTCCAGCGTTCCACGTCCCTCGAGCAGGGGCACCCGCGGGGCGGGTCCGCGATCGGGATCGTGACCCGTCACCGTCCGGCCCGGCACGTAGCGGCGCAGCACCACGGCCAGAAGCGCGCGGGTGGCCGGGTCGTCCGGCGGCCCCACCAGCGCCAGCTCCACCGGGAGCTCGAGCTCGCCCTGCACCAACGACAGCATGCGGCCGAACGCGGAGGGGTAGCGGCCCATGGCGCCGGCCTCGGCGCGCAGCGCCCGACGACCCCTGGCCGTCATCTCCTCGTCGCCCAGGAGATGGCCGGCGCGCAGGCACAGCTCGATGGCCAGGGAGGTGCCGGAGGGGGTCGCGTTGTCCATCGTCTCGCGGGGGCGCACGATCAGGGACTCGGCGGGTTCCCGGCCGCCCGCGCGGGTGTCGTAGAAGACCCCTTCGTCCTCGTCCCAGAAGTCGGAAACGGCCCGGTGGGCCAGACGTCGGGCCTCGTCGCGCCAGCGCGGCTCCAGGGACACCTCGTGGAGCGTGAGGGCCGCGTTCCCCAGGGCGGCCACGTCCTCGAGGAAGGCCGGGATCCGCGCACGTCCCGCGGTCCACACGTGCAGCAACCCGCCGTCGGGGCCGTGGGGCCGAAGCACGTCGAGGAGCCAGGTCATGGCGGAGCGCGCCGCCTCGACGTAGTCGTCCCGGTCGAGGGCCCCCCCCGCTTCGGCGAAGGCCCGCACCGCCATGCCGTTCCAGCCGGCCAGCACCTTCTCGTCGCGGAGCGGCGGCTCCCGGCGTGTCCGTGCCTGCGCCAGGGCGCGGCGGACGCCGGCCATGCGCTCCCGCAGGGTCGCCGGCTCCATCCCGCGGCCCCGGGCCGCCGCGTCGAGCCCGTGGGGCAGGTGGGGAATGCTGCACCCCTCGAAGTTGCCCGGCTCCGTGACGTCGTAGACGGACATGAACAGGCGGGCGTCTCCGTCGTCGAGCACGGCCCGTACCTGCTCCGGCGTCCACAGGTAGAAGAGCCCTTCCTCGCCCTCCGAATCGGCGTCCCGGGCGGCGTAGAAGCCGCCCGCGCTCCCCCCGTCGCCCGAGACACGCATGTCCTCCAGCAGCCAGTCCAGCGTCGACTCCGCGGCCTCGCGCAGCTCGTCGTCACCCGTGGCCTGCCAGGCCTGGACGTAGAGGCGGGCCAGAAGGGCGTTGTCGTACAGCATCTTCTCGAAGTGGGGCACGAGCCAGCGGGCGTCCACGCTGTAGCGGTGGAAACCTCCCCCCACGTGGTCACGGATGCCTCCGCGGGCCATCCGGAGGAGCGTGTGGTGGACCATCGACAGTGCCTGCTCGTTTCCGGTGGCCCGGTGGTGCCGGAGGAGGAACTCGAGCGTGGACGGCTGGGGGAACTTCGGGGCCGGGCCGAAGCCCCCCTGGGACGGGTCGAAGCGCTCCGCCAGGAAGCGCCGGGCGTGCTCCACGAGGGCGGGTGCGTCGAGGGCGTCGTCGTCGCCGGGCCGCTCGGTCATCGACCGCCGGAGGAGCGAGCGGATCTCGGAGGCCGACCTCGCGACCTCGTCTCGCCGGTCCTCCCACGCCTGCCGGGCGGCGCGGAGAACCTGGGGAAACGACGGCATCCCCCTTCGCGGCTCCGGCGGAAAGTACGTCCCCCCGTAATACGGCTCGCCGTCCGGCGTGAGGAAGGCCGTCAGGGGCCACCCCCCTCGTCCCGTGAGCGCCTGGATCGCCCGCATGTACAGCGCGTCCACGTCGGGGCGCTCCTCCCGGTCGACCTTCACGTTGACGAAGGACTCGTTCATCAGCGCCGCCACGCCCTCGTCCTCGAACGACTCCCGCTCCATGACGTGGCACCAGTGGCATGCGGAGTAGCCGATCGAGAGGAGGATGGGCCTGTCCTCGGCCCGGGCCCGCTCGAGCGCCTCGGGCCCCCAGGGGTACCAGTCTACGGGATTGTGGGCGTGCTGAAGGAGGTAGGGAGACGTCTCTCCGGCCAGTCGGTTCGCCATGGCGATCGAGCCCTATCCCTCGATGCCCGGGCCGGCGCTCCCCCGGTCGGAATCCGGCTTCGGGTCGTCCACCCGGGGCGCGAGCTCGTCCTCGGCGAAGTCGCGGACCGCCTCCTCGCCGTCCAGCTGGACCCCGTAGCGGCCTTTCCGGTACTCGTCCAATTCGACGATCAGGCCCTCCCGCCCGATCAGCGTCGTGTCGATGGGGAACGAGCCCCGTCGGATGGCGACGCGGGTCCCTGCGGCGTAGCGATTGGTCTGCATCGGGCTGCTCCCTCGTGGCTTCGTGGCCGGACTCGTACGGCGTCGTATACCCCGCCGGCCGCCTCGGATCCGACCCGCGGGCCGTCCGGGGGGGGTGGGCAGGGTGGCGAGGCGCCGTCCCACGGCCCTAACTTCGAGAAGCGCATGTTTCCGGCGGCTCCGCGGGTGTGCGGAGCGGCCGGAGGCCGCAGCTGGGATCATGGAGGCCTGCGGGTGACCGGACTGTACGGACGGATGGTGGGACTGGCCCTGCGCCGCCCGGCCCTGGTACCCCACCTCGTGGGCGCCGCCTGGGCGTTCCGGGCGAGGAGGTGGTGGCGGAATCCGCCGTTCCTGCCGCTCCCGTCCGCCGCCTACCTTCGCTGGCGGATGGACACCGCCTACGGCGATCCCGATGCGCTCCCCACCGACGACGAGCTCGAACGCTACCTGCGCTGGGCGTCGGACATGCGGTCCCGGATGTGAGGTAGTGCCGTGACTCGACTCATCCTCCTGATCCTCCTCGCCGCCGCCGTGGTGGCGTACTTCCCGGAGAGCCGGAGCTGGGCCCTCGACACCGCCCGTCCCGCGCTGACCCCGTTCTTCCGGTGGCAGACGAACAACGAGATGAACGAGATCGCCCGCGGCCTGCAGACGTTCGAGCGCGAGAACTACGGCAGGCTCCCGGATCGGAGACAGTGGCGGAGCTGGCTGGAGACGAACTACCAGGGCGACGCCGCCACCGACTCGTGGGGCGAGCGGTACCACCTCACGTCCGGCGCCGACTCGTTCCGGATCGTCTCGAGCGGACCCGACCGCGTCTACCGCTCCGAGGACGACCTGGTCGTCGCGCGGCGGCTGGCGCGTCCGGGGCGCTAGCGTCGTCGACGGGGTTCCGTCCTGGACGCCGCCGCCCTCCTCGACCTCCTTTCCGTCTGGGGCCCGGGGCTCCTCTTCCTCCTGGCCGTGCTGGAGACGTCGTTCGTGACGGGCCTGGTCGTGCCGTCGGGGGTCGCCACCTCGGTGGCCACGGTGCTGGCGGGGCAGGGAGTCCTCTCGTACGCCGAGGTCGCCGCCGCGGCCGTCTCGGGCGGGTGGCTCGGCGACTCCGTCGGGTACTGGATCGGGCGTCGTTGGGGGGATGCGCTGCTTCCGACCCGGGGCCGCCTGGCCCGGCCCGTGCGTCGGGCTCACGCCGCCTCGAGCCGTTTCTTCGGACGACACCCCCTCTATTCCGTGACCGTCGCACGGCTCGTCTCGTTCGTGCGTACCCTCATGCCCCTGGGCGCGGGCTCCAGCGGCCTGGCCTGGCCCCGGTTCCTGGCCTACGAGGCTCCGGGCGTCGCCCTGTGGGCGGTCATGTACATGGCCGTCGGGGTCCTGGCGGCGGAGAGCTGGAGGGTCGCCACCCGGCTGGTGGGGGTGGGCTGGACGATCGTGTTCGCCGGCGTCGGCCTGGGCATGTGGCTGGTCCAACGGCGGCGAAGCGCACCCGGGGCGGGTCCCGGGGGCCCGCCCGGGATCGAGCCGTCCCGATCGCCGGACGGTGGGGACTCGGGGCGAGCCGAGGCCGGGCGCCGCCCCACCGAGGGGGGCTGACCGCGTGCTCAGCGTCGCGCTGACGGGGAACGTCGCGTCGGGGAAGTCGACCGTCGCCCGGATCTGGGCCGACGCCGGGGTCCCGGTGATCGGAGCCGACGAGCTGGCCCGGCGGGCCGTGGCGCGTGGCAGCCACGGCCTCGCCGAGGTCCGGGAGGCCTTCGGCGGGGAGGTCATCACGCCCCAGGGCGAGCTGGACCGCGCCGCCATGCGGGAGAGGGTCTTCGGAGACGACGAGGCCCGGGCGAGGCTCGAGGCCATCGTGCATCCCCGGGTGTGGTCGGCGAGGGAGCGCTGGCTCGAGGAGCGACGCGCCGAGGGCGCGGAGCTGGTCGTGTCCGAGATCCCCCTCCTCTTCGAGACCCGTCGGGAGACCGACTTCGACGTCGTGGTCCTCGTCGATGCGCCGCTGGAGCTGCGCCTGGCCCGCATGGTCGAGAGCCGGGGGTTGGACGAGGGTGAGGCCCGCCGGATCGCCGAGGCCCAGATGGACGCGGCCACCAAGCGGGGGCGTTCGGACCACGTCCTCGACAACGCGGGCAGCCCCGAGGAGCTCCGCGCGGCGGCCCTGGAGCTTCTCGGGACCCTCCGGGATCCGCCCCTCCTGCGCATGGACCTCCACATGCACACGTGGGGCTCGTGGGACTGCCTGTCGGACCCCGGAGACAACCTGGAGCGGGCGCTGGCGCGGGGGGTGGGCAGGATCGCGCTGACGGACCACGACCGCCTGGGCGTGGCGCTCGAGGCCTACTCGGCCCACCCGACCCGGGTCATCCCGGGCGAGGAGGTGAGGACGGCCGAGGGGGTCGACCTCATCGGTCTCTACCTGCGCGAGGAGATCCCCGGGGGGACGCCGGCGGCGGAGGTGGCCGAGCGTGCGCGCGAGCAGGGCGGGGTCGTCTATCTCCCCCACCCCTACGCCCCGGGGAAGGGGGGAGGAGGGAGCCTCGCCGAGGTGCTGGCGGCACTGTCCGACGTGGTCGAGACCTTCAACGCCCGCCTCCACCCGGCGTCCCGCAACGAGCCGGCGGAAGCGCTGGCGCGCCGACACGGCAAGCTGAGGGGCGCGGGCTCGGACGCCCACACCGTGGCGGAGGTGGGAAACGCCTGGGTCGAGGTGGCGGCGCACCCCAACGAGCCTTCGGCCTTCCTGCGGGCGCTCCGCCGGGCCCGCGTCCAGGGGAGCGAGGCCTCGCGGCTGGTCCACCTTGCCTCCACCTGGGCGAAGGTCCGCCGCCTGCTGCCCGGGTCGCCCGGGCCCTGACGCGAACGGGGGCCCCGCCCGGCCCGCGCACCACCTTCCCCGGGGGGCCGCTTGGCCCCGGAGGGGCCGTGACGCTACACTCCACCCTCCGGCGCTTCCGCTCTCGATCCGCGACCGAAGGAGCCCATGTCACGAGACGAACAGGGACGCAGCGCCGCAATCCGACCGGCCTCCGTCCGGGACGAGGACCCCAGGGACGACTTCACTCCCTTCGAGGCGGTCAACTTCCAGTTCGACCGCGCCGCCCGTCGCCTCGAGCTCGCCGACGAGGCGCAGATCTCGCTCAAGACGCCCTACCGGGAGGTGACGGCGGAGATCCCCCTGCGTCTGTCCGACGGGGGTCACCGCGTCTTCCGGGGCTACCGCGTGCAGCACGACCAGGCGCGGGGGCCCATGAAGGGGGGCATCCGCTACCATCCCCACACGGACCTCGACGAGGTCCGGGCCCTGGCCAGCCTCATGACGTGGAAGACGGCGGTGGCGAACCTCCCGTACGGGGGGGCCAAGGGAGGCATCAACTGTGATCCGCGGGAGCTCGACGGCTGGGAGGTGGAGACCATCACGCGGCGGTTCGTGCAGCGGATGCACCTCTTCATCGGGCCCGACGTGGACATCCCGGCCCCGGACGTGAACACGAACCCGGAGGTCATGGCCTGGATCGTCGACGAGTATGCCAAGTTCCGCGGCTGGTCGCCGGGGGTCGTCACCGGAAAACCCATCGAGATCGGTGGCTCCCCGGGCCGTCTGTCGGCCACGGGGGACGGCGTGGGTCTGCTCACCGAGCGCACGCTCGCGGAGATGGGACGGGGGGTCGAGGGCGCCGCGGTGGCCGTCCAGGGCTTCGGGAACGTCGGGAGCTTCGCGGCGCTGGATCTCCAGCGGCGGGGCGCGCGGGTCGTGGCGGTCTCCGACGTGGACGGCGGGGTCTTCAACGGCGACGGACTGGACGTGGAGACGGCGCGGGAGGCGGTGCGGGCCGACGGAAGCGTGGTCGGCTACGACGGACCCCACGAGGACATCGACAACCCGTCCCTCCTCGCGCTGGACGTGGACGTGCTGATCCCGGCTGCTCTCGGGGGCGTCCTCACGGGGGAGAACGCGCGCGACGTCCGGGCCGACCTGATCGTGGAGGGAGCCAACGGACCGGTGACCCCCGCCGGTGATGCCTTCCTGCGCGAGAAGGACGTCAGGGTCCTGCCCGACATCCTGGCCAACGCGGGAGGGGTCACGGTGAGCTACTTCGAGTGGGTCCAGAACTCCCAGCGCTTCCGGTGGGCGAGGGAGCGGGTGTCCCGGGAGCTGGAACGGGTCCTCATGGACGCCTTCGACGAGGTGTCGGCGGTGGCCGAGGACAAGGAGGTGCCCTACCGACTGGCCGCCTTCATGGTCGGCGTGGGACGCGTGGCTCGCGCCACCGAGCTGCGAGGGCTGTAGCGTCCATGGCGCCGTACTCCGTTCCGGAGCACCGCCGGGCCGCCGTCGAGGAGGCGTCCGCAGCGCTCCGGGCCGCCCGGCGGGTCGTCCTCACGACCCACGTGAACGCCGACGGGGACGGGGCCGGATCCGAGGTCGCCGTCGCGGCCTGGCTCCGGGCCCGCGGGGCGCAGGCGTGGATCGTGAACCCGACGCCCTTTCCGGACATGTTCCGGTTCATGGTTCCCGAGTCG
>JASFUL010000094.1:0-13669 GCA_050050315.1 Gemmatimonadota bacterium | reverse complement strand
GGGTGAGATCGCCCTCCGCATCATCCGCGCCTGTCATGAGCTCGGAATCCAGACCGTGGCCGTCTATTCCGAGGCGGACCGGGAGTCGCTCCACGTCCGCTTCGCCGACGAGGACGTCTGCATCGGGCCGCCCTCGGCCACCGACAGCTATCTGAACATCCCCCGCCTCATCGCGGCGGCGGAGGTGACGGGGGCCGAGGCGGTGCATCCGGGCTACGGCTTCCTGGCCGAGAACGCCGAGTTCAGCGAGATCTGCACCCGCTCGGACCTGGTCTTCATCGGGCCCACGCCCGACCAGATCCGGGCCATGGGCGACAAGGCCACGGCCCGGCGGACGATGATGGAGGTCGGGGTCCCCACGGTGCCGGGCTCCGCGGGCGTCGTCACCGACCCGGACGAGGCCATCGAGATCGCGGAGGAGATCGGCTTCCCGATCATGGTGAAGGCGTCGGCGGGAGGCGGGGGGAAGGGGATGCGGATCGCTCCCGACGCCTCCAGCTTCCCACGTTTCCTCCAGGCGGCCCAGAGCGAGGCGAAGGCGGCCTTCGGAGACCCGGGGGTGTATCTCGAGCGCGCGCTCCAGCGTCCCCGTCACGTCGAGTTCCAGGTCTTCGGGGACTCCCACGGCAAGGTGGTCCACCTGGGCGAGCGGGACTGCTCGATCCAGCGGAGGCACCAGAAGCTGGTGGAGGAAGCTCCGTCTCCGGCCCTGGACGACGCGCTCCGCGCCGAGATGGGCGACGCGGCCGTGCGGGCCGCGGAGGCCATCGACTACGAGGGGGCGGGGACCGTCGAGTTCCTCCTCGACCGCAACGGTGCGTTCTATTTCATCGAGATGAACACCCGCATCCAGGTCGAGCACCCCGTCACCGAGGTGACGACCGGGCTCGACCTCGTGAAGGAGCAGATCCGCGTCGCGGCCGGCGAGCCGCTCTCCTTCCCCGATGCCGCTCTCAAGCATCGGGGCCACGCGATCGAGTTCCGGATCAACGCGGAGGACCCGGATCGCAACTTCGCGCCGGCGCCGGGCCAGATCACGACCTTCCACCCGCCCGGCGGTCCGGGCGTGCGGCTGGACACGCACGTCTACGCGGGGTACCGGGTCCCGCCCCACTACGACTCCCTCCTGGGGAAGCTCATCGTGAGCGGAAACACGCGGGAAGAGGCGATCGTACGGGCTCGCAACGCGCTGGGGTCGTTCGTCATCGAGGGAGTCTCGACGACCATCCCGTTCCTCCAGGAGGTGGCCCGGGACGAGCATTTCGTCCGGGGCGACGTCGACACCGGCTTCATCGAGCGCTTCATGTCGGAGCGGCAGGGAGGCTGAACGGGTGCGGGTCAAGCTCTTCTTCACGGTGGACGCCGTCGATCCGTCGGCCATCCAGCAGTGCACCGTCGCGGTCGTCGACGTGCTGCGGGCGACGAGCACCATCGTCGAAGCGCTGGCGAACGGGGCGCGCGCCATCTACCCGACGGCGGGGTCCGAGGAGGCGATCAAGCTCGCCTCGAGCCTGGGGCGCGACGACACGCTCCTGTGTGGCGAGCGCCGGGCGCTGAAGATCGAGGGATACGACCTGGGCAATTCGCCCCGGGAGTTCACGCCCGAGAAGGTGGGCGACAAGCGCCTGGTGATGAACACGACCAACGGCACGCGCACCTTCCTCGCGGCGACCGGTGCGTCCCGCGTGGTCGCCGCGTCGTTCCTGAACATGGGGGCCGTCGCCAGGTCGGTGGGCCACGTCGAGGAGCTCGCGGTCCTGTGCGCCGGCCGTGAGGGACGGTTCGCGCTGGACGACGCCATCTGCGCCGGGATGCTCCTCCACCGCATCGGACGGGAGCGGGACGGCCATCCGGGGGGACGCGCCTGGACGCTGGACGACGCCGCGACCGCCGCCCTCGCCCTGGCAGAACCGACGTCGATGGACACATCCTTCCT
The DNA here is from genome assembly GCA_050050315.1 of Gemmatimonadota bacterium. GTDB lineage: Bacteria > Gemmatimonadota > Gemmatimonadetes > Longimicrobiales > Gaopeijiaceae > JASFUL01. Next base: position 11,733 of record JASFUL010000094.1, on the reverse strand, counting down.
GGCGGGGACCGAGGCGGGCGAGAAGTTGAAGGGCCTCGGCCTGGGCGCCGACGTGGAGCTCTGCGCCCGCCTCGACCGCCACGACATCGTCCCCGAGATGCACGACCGGATGATCCAGCTGACGTGACCGAGACCGACGTCTCCTGCGACGGACCACCCCCACCTTGGCGAGCAAGAGCAAGAGCAAGAAGGGCCGGAAGAAGAAGAAGGGCGCCGGAGCCGGGCCCCTCCTGACCCGCGAGCAGCAGCTCGACATCGTGGCCGTGGGCCTCCTCGCCCTGGCCCTGCTGGTGGCCCTCGCGCTCCTCCCGGTCTCGATCTTCGGCTCCGCCGGGACCGAGCTGTTCCCCTCAGGCAACGCGGTGGGACCCCTCGGCGGGGCGGTGAGGGGCGCGCTCCTGGCCGTCATCGGCCTCGCCGCCGGCCTGGTCCCCCTCCTCCTCCTCTTCGGGGGCCTCCGCGCGGGGGGCTGGGGTCCGGACGAGTGGACCGGTCGCCTGGCCCTCCTGATCGGAGGGCTCGTCGTCGTGCTCCCCGTCGGGTTGCACGTCCTCGCCCCGGACCCCGGAGCCGGCGGTTGGCTCGGGGAGTGGCTCGGCGGACCGCTGGTCGGGATCCTGGGGTGGCTCGGCACGACGATCCTGCTGGGCGTCCTCCTGGTGGTGCTCTCCGTGGTGACGATCGAGTGGAACCCCGTCCGTTCCGCGTGGCGGGGGATGCGGAGCGGCGGCGCGCTGGCCGGTCGCGGGCTCCGCGACGTCGGGGATCGTCTCGACGCGTACCGGACCCGGGCGGCCGCGAGGCCGGACGCGGCCGACGCGCTGGCCGGTCCCGAGGAAGACGAGAAGCCGTTCGCGCCGGAGGGGCGCGAGGACGAGGCGCCGGCCGCGGCGGCGGACGCCCCGGACGCGGCCAGGGTCGACGAGGCTCCACGCCCCCCTCGTCCCCGGACCGTGGGCGAGCTCCTCCCGGATCCGACCCACCCCGCTCGCCTGGCCGGCACCGAGCTGCCGCCCATCGAGCTCCTGAAGGAGCCGGAGCGGGCGGGTCGCGAGGGGATGGAGAAGGAGCTGGACCGGCTGGGGCGGGTCCTGGTCGACAAACTCGAGACGTTCAACGTCAGGAGCGAGCTCGGCGGGCGGACGACCGGGCCGGTGGTGACCCAGTACGAGGTCGTTCCTGCGGCGGGGGTCAAGGTGAACCGCATCGCCAACCTCGACGCGGACCTGGCGCTGGCCATGAAGGCCCCCTCCATCCGCATCGTGGCGCCGATCCCCGGGAAGGGGGCGGTGGGTGTCGAGATCCCGAATCCACGGCCCGAGGTCGTGCGCCTCCGCGAGATCCTCGAGGCGCGGGAGTTCAAGCGGGCCCGGGGATCGCTCCCCCTGGGGCTCGGGAAGGACCTGACCGGTCGGCCCTACGTGGCCGACCTGACCAAGATGCCCCATCTGCTCATCGCCGGCGCCACCGGATCCGGGAAGTCGGTGTGCGTGAACACCCTGATCACGAGCATGGTCTACCGGCACACGCCCGAGACGCTGCGCCTGCTGATGATCGACCCCAAGATGGTCGAGCTGAGCGCCTACTCGGACCTGCCCCACCTCCGTCACCCCGTGGTCACGGATCCCCAGGACGCCGCCGGCGTCCTGAAGTGGGCCGTGCTCGAGATGGAGCGCCGCTACCAGCTGCTCAGCGCCAACGGCGTCCGGTCGGTCGCCGAGTTCAACGGGCGGGTCAAGGACGGGACGCCGCTGCGCCGGGTCGAGCCGCGGGACGGGGAGGACGGCGGGGGCGACGCCGGAGGGGTCGACGAGGACCGGTGGATCTACGACGAGGGCATCCTCCCGTACGTGGTCGTCGTCGTCGAGGAGCTGGCCGACCTGATCATGCAGGTCCAGAGCGAGGTGGAGCGGCCCCTCGCCCAGCTGGCCCAGAAGGCCCGGGCCATCGGCATCCACCTCGTCGTCGCCACCCAGCGCCCCTCCGTGAACGTGATCACCGGCCTGATCAAGGCCAACTTCCCCACCCGGATCGCGTTCCGCGTCGCGTCCAAGACCGACTCGAGGACGATCCTGGACCAGAACGGGGCCGAGAGCCTGCTGGGGGACGGGGACATGCTCTTCCTGCCTCCCGGCGAGAGCGAGCCGGTCCGGATCCAGGGCGCCTTCGTCGAAACCCGGGAGACGGACGGGTTGCTCGCCTGGTTCCGCGAGAGGGAGGAGGAGCGCGAGGCCGCCCGGACGCCGGTGGAGATCTTCCGTGAGGGCGAGCCCGACATCCTCGAGCAGGTGCGGGCCTCGGAGCAGGTGAGCGCCGAGGACGTCGTCGACGAGATCATGGAGGACTGGGACGAGCTGTTCCGGGCCGCCGCGGAGGTCTGCATCTCCCAGAACCAGGGAAGCACGTCGCTCCTGCAGCGCCGTCTGCGGATCGGCTACGGGCGGGCGGCGAGGATCGTCGATCAGCTCCACGAGGCGGGGATCGTCGGTCCGCCCGACGGCTCGAAGCCCCGGGAGGTGCTCGTGACGATGGCCGAGCTGGACTCCATCTGCGGGCCCGCGACCTGACGCACCGCCGGTCCGGGGTGGGGGCCCTTCCGGTCCCGTCGGGCCATGGTTCCGCACCCGTCCAGGGCCCACCCCTTCACAGGGAGGCGGGCGGGGGGTGGGCGGGAGGAACGGCCTTTCCCGGCGACGTGTAGGACCCCGGCGACCACACCCGCTCCGAAGCGGCCCGCAGGCCGCGCTCCAGGATGGCCGATGAAGCGCAGCGCGTTCCCGCACATCCCCTCCGCGCGGCTCTCCGCGAGCCTCGCCGCGCTGTTGGCCGCGGCGATCGTCCCGCTCGGCGCCACCGCCCAGACCCCCGACCCCGCCCCGATCCTCGACCGGGCGGCGGGTCTGTACGAGGCCGCCGGCGCGATGTGCGCCGACTTCCACCAGGTCCTGACGGTGCCCCTCCTGGACCAGGAGGCCGAGGGGCGCGGACGGCTCTGCCAGCGACGGCCGTCCTTCTTCAGCATGCGCTTCAGCGAGCCGGCGGGGGACCTCGTGGTCGTCGACGGAGAGCACGTCTGGGTCTACTACCCGAGCCGTGACCCGGAGCAGGTCCTGAGATTCCCCCTGGCCGCCGCGGCGGACGGGCGGGCCCTCGACCTGCACCGGGAGTTCCTCGAGGACGCGCCGGAGAAGTACGAGCTCGAGTATCGGGGCACCGAGAACGTCGACGGGATGCCGACGCACAGGATCCTCCTGCGGCCGAAACGCCCGGCCCGCTACCGGGAGGCCGTCGTCTGGATCGACGTGGCACGCTCGCTGGTCCGGCGTATCGAGGTCCGGGAGGAGAACGGCTCGGTCCGGACCATCCACCTCTCCGGCATCGAGCTCGATCCCAGCATCCCCGAGGGCACCTTCTCCTTCACGCCGCCTCCCGGAACCCGGGTCATCACGCCGTGAGCGCGCGGATGCGCGACCTCCCGGTCTTCCCCCTCTCCCCCGACCCGGTGCGCCCCGGCGTGTCCCGGGACGCGGAAGCCGTGCACCACGAGATCGACCCCGACGGGCCGTTCCACGGTCCGCACATCGGCCTCGTGACGCTCGGCTGCGACAAGAACACGGTGGACTCGGAGCGCATGATGGCGGCGCTCGTGGGGCACGGGGCCCGGGTGTCGTCGGAGGTCCGGGGGGCGGAGGTGGTCATCGTGAACACCTGCGGCTTCATCGAGGCGGCGAAGGAGCAGTCCATCGAGACCATCCTCGAGGCGTGCGCGCTCAAGGAGCACGGGGAGCTCCGCGCCGTGGTGGCGGTGGGGTGCATGGTCCAGCGCTACAAGGAGGACCTCGAGCGCGAGATCCCCGAGGTCGACCTCTTCCTGGGGCTGACGGACCTCGCCACGCTGGTGCCCGAGCTCCGCGACCGGGGCCTCCTCCCCCCCGCGGACGAGCTCCCGTCGGTCCCCAACATGGAGCGGCCGCTCCGGATCCTCTCCACGGAGAACCCGCACACGTCCTTCCTCAAGATCAGCGAAGGGTGCGACCACACCTGCGCCTTCTGCGCCATCCCCATGATGCGGGGCCTCCACCGCTCGCACCCCCTGGACGAGCTGGTGCGAGAAGCCCGGGGACTCGGCGAGGCCGGGGTCCGGGAGCTCAACGTCATCAGCCAGGACACCACGTGGTATGGCAGGGATCTCCGGCGCCGGGACCGTGACGCGCCGGGGCTGACCGATCTCCTCCGGGCGCTGCTGGAGCGGACGGGCGTGGATTGGTACCGGCTCTTCTACATGTACCCGTCGGGCATCGGTCGCGACCTGGTCGAGCTCATGGCCGCCCACGCGGGGAGGGACCCGGGCCCGCGTCTCCTCCCCTACCTCGACATGCCCCTCCAGCACGGGAGCGACCGCGTGCTGCGCGCCATGCGGCGACCGGAGCGGCGCGAGACCATCCGGGAGCGTGTCGGCTGGTTGCGGGACGCGATCCCCGACCTCACGCTGCGCACGACGGTCATCGTCGGCTTTCCGGGCGAGACCGACGAGGACTTCCGGGAGCTGCTCGACCTGCTCGAAGAGATCCAGTTCGACCGCGTGGGGGCCTTCACCTATTCCGTGGAGGAGGGGACGCCGGCGGCGGAGATGGAGGGGCAGCTTCCCGAGGGCCTCAAGCGGGAGCGTCTCGAGGAGCTGATGGACGTGCAGCGCTCGATCTCGTTCGAGCGGAACCTGGAGCAGGTGGGACGGGTCGGAACGGTCCTCGTGGACCGACTACTCCAGGGGGAGGAGACCGACCCCGACTTCGTCGCCGTCGGCCGCGGTGAGGGACAGGCCCTCGACGTCGACGGGGTGACGCACCTCCTGCACCCCGGCGACGGGCACGATCCGGGGTCCTACGATCCGGGGGACATGGTGCGGGTGGAGATCGTGGACGCGCTCGAATACGACCTCATCGGAAAGGTGGTGGCGACGTGACGGGAGACGAGGGAACGGGAGAGTTGAAGGGCGGGGTGGTCGGAGGAGAAAGGGGGACGTTCGCGGAGGTGTCGGCGTCCGGGGAGCTCTGGGCCCGCGCCCGAAGCGTGATCCCCGGGGGCGTGAACTCCCCCGTGCGCTCGTTCCGCTCCGTGGGTTCCACGCCTTTCTTCGTCCGGCGGGGCGAAGGTCCGTACCTGTTCGACGACCACGGCAACCGGTACGTCGACTACGTGCTCTCGTGGGGACCGCTGATTCTCGGCCACGCGCCGGAGGTGGTGACGCGGGCGCTCCGGGAGCAGCTCGAGCGCGGGACGAGCTACGGTGCGCCCACCGAGGCGGAGGTCGAGCTGGCGGAGCGGATCGTCCGCCTCGTGCCCTCGGTCGAGAAGGTGCGGCTCGTCAACAGCGGGACCGAGGCGACGATGACCGCGCTCCGGATCGCCCGGGCGGCCACGGAGCGCGACGGCTTCCTCAAGTTCAGCGGCTGCTACCACGGACACGCCGACCCCTTCCTGGTGTCGGCCGGGAGCGGCGTGGCCACGCTCGGGCTCCCGAACTCCCCCGGGGTGCCGGAGGCGGCGGCGGCCCACACGTACGTGGCCCCGTTCAACGACCTCGGCGCCGTGCGCGCCGTGCTGGAGGAGAGGGAGGACAGGATCGGCGCGGTGATCCTCGAGCCGGTGATCGGCAACGCCGGGCTCATCGCGCCGGTGGAGGGGTTCCTCCAGGGGTTGAGGGAGCTCGCGGACGAGCACGGGGCGCTCCTGATCTTCGACGAGGTGATGACCGGCTTCCGCGTGGCCCGGGGTGGCGCCCAGGAGCGCTACGGGGTGCGCCCGGATCTGACCACGCTGGGCAAGGTGGTGGGTGGGGGACTACCCGTGGGAGCGGTGGGTGGACGCGCCGACCTGATGGACCGGCTGGCGCCGGAAGGCCCCGTGTACCAGGCGGGAACCCTCTCGGGGAACCCCCTGGCCACGGCGGCCGGCAACGCCCAGCTCCGATGGCTCGAGGAGAACGACCCCTGGGACGAACTCGAACGGAGGGCGCGGCGGGTGGCGGACGGCGTGGTGGAGGCCCTGCGCGGCGTGGGGCTGCCCGCGTCCGGGACGGCGGTGGGGTCGATGTTCGGCGTGGCCTTCCACGCCGGTCCGGTCCGCTCGTTCGAGGACGCGAAGGAGGCCGACACGGCGGCGTTCGCACGCTTCCACCGGGCGGCCCTGGAGGGAGGAGTCTTCTTCGCGCCGTCCCCCTTCGAGGCGGGCTTCGTGTCCACGGCCCACGACGACGCGGTGATCGAGCGGACGCTGGAGGTGGTCGGCGCAGCGGCGCAGCGGGCCGCGTCCGCGCAGCCCGCCGGCGCCGGGAGCGCCCGATGAGCCGCGGGCTGTGGGCCGCGGTCACGGCGTTCGTGGTGGCGGCATCGCCGGCCGCGGGGCAGGGGTTGGCCGACTTCGACTACGAGAACCTCTCGTTCCGGGGCTTCGGCGCGTCCATCGGGTACGCCTCTCCCAGCGCCGTCGACGGGACCGCGGTGTTCGGCCTGCGGGCGGACCTCGGGTTTCTGGGTCCGGGCCTCCGGATCGTCCCCAACCTCGCGTTCTGGTCGTCGGCGATGAAGGGCGAGGAAGTGGCCGAGCTCGAGCAGAGCGTGCAGCGACTGCTCGAGCGGGAACAGGACCCCGGAGTCCCCACGCCGGAGGTCGACCTCGGCACCATCGACCGCTCCGACCTCGTGCTCGGGCTCGACGCCCACGTGGTCTGGCGGGTCCGCTTCGGCTTCCTGACCTACGCCGGCGCCGGTGCGGCCGCCCACTTCCTCAACGGCGGTGGCGAGGCGGTGGACGGGACCTTCGTCGAGGACCTCCTGGACTCGGTGACGGCGGGCTTCAACCTCCACGGGGGCATCGAGGTGCCTCTGAGGTCGTGGATCCGGACCTACGGCGAGGCCCGCTTCGAGGTCCTGGACGACCTCTACTACCCGGAGTTCCGCGTGGGCGTGCAGCTCATGACCACGGGCCCGGCGCCGGGGGAGGTGGGCCCGTGAATCGCCCGGAGGGCGGCGCACCGACGACCCCTCCCGGCCCCGAGCGCGAGCCCGTCCGCGTCGGCGTCCTCGGCACCGGCGCGATCGCCCAGATCGTGCACCTCCCGATCCTCACCGAGCGCCACGACGTGGACGTGGTGGCCGTCTCCGACCGGGAGGCCCACAAGGCCCGGGCCATCGCGGAGCGCTTCGGGGTGGCGCGCGTGCTCGGGGATCGGGAGCTGCAGGCGGACGACGACATCGAGGCCGTCTTCATCTGCACACCCAACTACCTCCACGAGGATCAGGCGATGGCCGCCCTGGAGGCGGGGAAGGACGTCCTGGTCGAACGACCCCTCGCCCTCACCGCGGAAGGGGCCGCCCGCGTGGCGGCCGCGGCCGAGGCCTCGGGACGGAAGGTCGTGGTGGGGATGAGCCACCGCTGGCGCCCCGACGTCTCGGCGCTCCGGTCGTTCGTGGCCGGGCACGAGCTCGGCGAGCCCTACGCCGTCCGGGGCTCGTGGCTCAACCGCAAGCTCCCCCTGGCCCGGACGACCTGGCGCCAGCACGCCGACGAAGCCGGCGGCGGCGTGCTCATGGACCTGGGGGTACAGGCGCTCGACCTGATGCTGTGGCTCGTCGACTATCCCGAGGTGGTGCGCGTGAAGGCGGCGACCCACGTCCGACACCTCGAGGTGGAGGACGGCGCCCACGTGATGGCCGAGGTGGATGGGGGAGGGATCCTCTCCGCCGAGGTGAGCTGGGACCTGTTCTCCGACCAGGACCGCCATCACATCCGGGTCATGGGCACCGAGGGGACGGGGTCGCTGCCACCGCTCTCCGTGCACAAGCAGCTCGGAGGGCGCCCCATGGACGTCACGCCCCGGCAGCCCCGACCGAGGGGCGGCGAGAACCCGTACACCAACGCGTACCGGCGGGAGATCGATCACTTCATCCGGACCGTGATGGGGACGGGGGATGCGCCGCCGCCGACCGAGCAGGCGGCCCTCATGGGGCTGATCGAGGGCGCCTACCGCTCCGCCCGGGAGGGGTGTGAGGTGGAGCTTTGAGGGATCGCGTGCGGACGCTCCTCCCCGCCGTCCTCCTCCCCCTCCTGCTCCCCACGTCCGCGGCCTCGTCGGCGGCGGAAGGCGACGCCTTCCGCCCGGCCGTCGCCGGCGGCAGCCTCCTCCCCCGGGCCGTCGTCCAGGGTACCCCGGCCGACTCCACGTCCGGGGAGTTCCTCCGCGTCTCGGTCCTCACGATCGGTCAGGGCGACCTGGTGTGGGAGAAGTTCGGGCACAACGCCATCCGCATCGTGGACACCCGCGACGGCACCGACGTCGCCTGGAACTGGGGGCTGTTCACGTTCACCCAGGAGGGCTTCTGGCCCCGGCTCGTGCGGGGCGAGATGCTCTACTCCATGGGAGGGTACGCGACGGACGCGACGCTGCGGCAGTACAGGGCGGCGAACCGCCCGGTGTGGGAGCAGGAGCTCGACCTGACGCCGGAACAGAAGTGGCGGCTGCGGAACGCCGTCCTGGAGCACTACCGGCCCGAGAACCGGCAGTACCTCTACGACTACTACCGGGACAACTGCTCCACGCGCGTCCGGGACATGCTGGACCTCGCGCTGGACGGGGCGATCTCGAACGCGCTCCGTGACGACACCACCTCCACCACGTATCGCTGGCACACACGCCGACTCCTCGCCGGCTCGCCCCTGGCCTACGCGGGGATCCAGCTCGTGCTCGGCCACCGCGCCGATCGACCCATCACCGCCTGGGAGGAGGGCTTCCTCCCCATGCGGCTGCGGGACCACTTGCGGGAGGTGACGGTCCAGGTCGACGGGCGGGCCCGGCCTCTCGTGCGGAGTGAGGTCCAGCTCGTCCGGTCGGACCGGCCGCCGACGCCCGGCCAGGCGCCCTCCCGCCTCGGCTGGTTCGGTTCCGTCGGCCTGGCGCTCGCCGGCCTGGTCGCGGCCCTCGGCGCGTGGGCGTCCAGGGAGAGCGTCGCCGGACGGGTGGCGTGGGCCGTGGTCGCCGTCCTCTGGAGCGCGGCGACGGGGGCGGCCGGCGCGCTGATCCTGGGCGCGTGGCTCTTCACCGCCCACGTGTTCTGGGGGCTGAACGAGAACCTCCTCCAGGCGGACCCCGCGTCGCTGGTCCTGGCGGCGGCCTTCCTGCCCGTCTTGTGGCGGGGTCGGGTCGGGGCGCGGGCGGCGGCCCTGGCGGCGACCGTGGCCGCCCTGTCGGCGCTCGGGTTCCTCCTCCAGGTGTTCCCCGCGCTCGATCAGGTGAACGGCGAGATCATCGCGCTGGCCCTCCCGGTGAACCTCACCGTGGGGTGGACGGCCGTGCGGCTCTCGGCCCCCCGGCCGGAGGGGTCGGACGACCGCGCCGCCGCGGCGGCGGCCGGCGACAGGGCCCTGGCGGCCTGAGGTCGCCGGTGCCCGGCGGAGTGCGGTCGCGACTCCGCCCTCCCGGGGGCGGAGGGACGCTGCTCCTCTCGGCCCTTCTCGCCGCCCTCGCCTTTCCGCCGTTCGACCTCGTCGTCCCTTCCCTGGTCGCGTTGGCTCCCCTGGCCGTCTGGGTCGAGGCTGCCCCCTCGGGCCGGACCGCGTTCCGCGGCGGGCTCTGGTTCGGCGCCGTTCTCTGGCTCCTGCTCCTGCGCTGGCTCCCCCTCACCCTGGCCCGCTTCTTCCCCGAGGCGCTCCCGGGATGGCTCCTCGTGGTGGGCGCCCTGGCGCTGGTCACGGCCGGTGCGGTGTGGGCCGCCCACACCCTCCGGCACCGCGTCGGTCTGCCCCTCTGGCTGGCGCTGCCGCTGGCCTGGACGGCCGGCGAATGGCTGCGGGCGCGTCTGCCCGGGTCGCTCGCGTTCCCGTGGCTGGACCTGGGAACCTCGCTGGCCGGCCATCCCGAGTGGGTCGGGATCGCCGAGGTGGTCGGGGGGCGGGGGGTCGGCTTCCTGCTGGCCCTGGCGGGCGCGCTCGCCGGGTGGGCCTGGGTGGGGGCGAGGGGGGCACCATCCCCGGGTGAGCCCGCGGTCCGGCGCTCGGGACGGCGGCGCGCGCTCGTCACGGGGGCGCGTCTCGGGGCGGCGCTCGCGGTGGTCGGCCTCCCGGCCGCCTGGGGGGCGCACCGGGCTCGCACCCTTCCCACCCGACCGTCGCTCAGGGTCGCCATCCTCCAGACCGCCGTGCCCCAGGGCGTGAAGGCGGACCCTTCGGCGGCGGCGGAGGCGGGCATGGCGTCCCTGGAGCGCCTCCTCCCCCGGATCGCCGACGACGGGACGGCGGACGTGGTGCTCCTTCCGGAGGCGGTCTTCCCCGTGCGCCTCGAGGCGGCGGAGGCCGCGACGTTGCGGGAGCGGCTGGAGCGCGCGGTGGCGGAGGCCGGGGTGCCCGTGCTGCTGGGGGCGCTGGGGACGGCGGGGAGCGGCGGTCGTCGGGGCGGAGCGACCTACAACTCGATCTTCATGGTGCGGCCGGAGGGGGGGCTGGCGGACCTCCGATACGACAAGCGCCACCTGGTGCCCGTGATCGAGCGGATACCCCTTCCGGCCTGGCCGGGTGGAGGCGACGGCGGGCCCGGGGGCAGCTACGGCTTCGGGCGCTCGCCGATCGTCTTCCCGGTGCGGGGGGCCTCCGGTCGGAGGACCCTCGTCGGCCCGCTGATCTGCCTCGAGTCGTCCTTCGCCCGGGCCGCCCGGGACCTGAGACGGGCCGGCGCCGACGTCCTCGTGAACCCCACGAACGACGCATGGCTCAACGCGCCGTCCCCACGGCGCCGCACGTCGGCCCTGGAGCAGCACCCGGCCCACCTCGTGATGCGGGCGATCGAGACCCGGACCGGAGCGGCCCGGGCCGCCAACACCGGGGTGTCGCTGTTCGTCGATCCCAGCGGGCGGACCCGGGGGGCGCTGCCCGTCTTCCGGGAGGGGGTGTCCATCCACACCCTCCGGACGACCGACGAGACGACGCCGTTCGTGCGCTGGGGAGACGTGGTGGGGACCGGCGCCTTCTCGCTGACCCTCCTCCTCGCCCTCCTTCCGCTGACACCGCTCCGGAGCGTTCTCCCACGCCCCCACGGGGCGTAGCCCGGGCGGGCCCGTCTCCCCGGGGCGCTCGCCGGTCCTCGCGGAGGCCCTCCCGAGGCGCCCGCTCACCGGCACACGGGGGTCGCTGGAGGGTATCTGTGAACCGCCCGGCGGGTGCCCGTTCCAGGCCGTCCGGCGGGCGAGCACCGACCGAGAACACGACGAAGAAAAGGGAGCCGCCATGGCCACCAGGGAAGAGCTGCTCGCAGGGCTGAACGAGGATCTCGCGGCCGAGTTCAACGCCGTCATCACGTACCGCCTCTTCGCGAGCCTGTGCAGCGGGCCGTACCGCCAGGAGATCCGGGCCTTCTTCGAGAGCGAGATCCCGGACGAGCTGGGGCACGCCCAGTTCCTCGCGGACAAGATCGTGGCGCTGGGTGGAACTCCCACCACCGAGCCCGGGCCGGTCGAGATCACGACCGACAACCGCCAGATGTTCGAGATATCCCTCAAGGCCGAGCGCGACACGATCGCCCGCTACGAGAAGCGGATCGATCAGGCCGAGGCGGTCGGCGAGACCGGGCTCAAGATCAAGCTCGAGGACCTGATCGTCGACGAGACCCAGCACGCGGAGGAGATGGAGCGCATCCTCCACGAGTGGAGGTCCTGACGAGGGTCCGCTCGACCCGGAGCACGGGGG
>JASFUL010000093.1:0-13681 GCA_050050315.1 Gemmatimonadota bacterium | reverse complement strand
CCGACCCCGAACCGCCCCCTCCCCTCCGTCTCCGCTTCCTGACCTCCGATCCGGCGTGGGTCGACACCCGCCCGTGCTTCTCTCCCTCCGGGAGGGACGTCCTCTTCATGCGGGCCCCCGCCGGCCCCGACCCCGGCGTCACGCTGAACCGGAACGACTCTCCCTGGAGCCTGTGGACCGTCCCCTCCGAGGGCGGCGAGGCCCGCCCCTTCTTCGAGCACCCCGACCTCCGGGCCACGCGTCCCGACTGGTCGTGGCCCACGGGACGCATCGCGTTCTCCGGCGTGCGGGAGGGCCGGGGGGAGCTGTGGCTCCTGGACGAGGACGGAGGGGGGCTGGCCCGGGTCCCGGTCCCGGCCCCGTTCGACCGCCAGCTCTTCTATCCGTCGTGGTTCCCGGACGGGGGGAGTATCGCCGTCACCGACTACGACCGCCAGCAGATCCTGCGCGTGAGCGTGCCCGACGGCGCCGTGGACCCCCTCACCGGGCCGAGCCGCGTGTGGGCCGGGATGTGCAGCGTCGCGCCGGCCGGGGCGCCCCCGCGGATCGCCTTCGCCGGCCAGCGCCCCGGAGGCGACTACGACACGGAGCGCAACTCGATCTGGATCCGGACCGGGGAAGGGACCACACGGGAGCTGGTCGCCGGGCACGGGCGCATGCCGTGGTGGTCCCCGGACGCCACGCGGCTCGCCTTCATGTCCGTTCGGGACCGTCCCGCCCCGGGCACCCTCCTGCACGCGCGGGACCTCCCCGGCGGGATCCCGTCGATCTTCGTGGTCGAGGTGTCCCCGGAGGGGCGCGTGACGTCGGAGAGACCCGTCGGGGTCACCCCCTTCGACTCCTTCGCCAGCTTCCCCCGCTGGTCGCCCGACGGCAGATCGCTGGTGTGCCGGGCCGCCGACGCGACCCGGGGCCGGTCGGGGATCGGCGCCGTGGAGCTGGGCTGACCCCGACCCGCCGCGGCGGGCCTCCCTCTCCGCCGCCTCACGCCAGGTTCAGGAGCACCACCTCCGAGTAGAGGTTGTCGATCTGGCCCGGATCGAGCCCGGCCGACCGGTAGAGCCGGGGGTTCGTCCTCGGCTCGTTCCGCGTGCCGGTCAGCCCCGAGCCCTCCAGCAGCCGGCTGTCGCACTCGGCCAGCGTGGCGCCGTGCCGGCGCAGCCAGTGGAGCTGCAGGCCGGGCAGGCTGCGGACGAAGCTCTCCCTGGAGCTGAAGTGGTGGATGCGAATGCTCCGCTGGCGTCGCCGACGCCCCATCGTATAGACGACGTGGCAGTGGCCTCCCGGGTGCTCCGCGAGGGCGTGATGGGCGAAGTCCCGATGGTCCTCCAGGATCCGACGCTCGCCGTCGTCCAGGACCTCGGCCCGCCGCACCAGGGGGTTCGAGACGCGCGTCCCGCTCCACCAGTGGGACAGGCCGAGGATCCTGTACGGCGAGAGGATCGTCGAGTCGCGCTCGAGGACCTCGAAGCCGAGGCGCTCGAACACGGCGAACGCGACCTCGTTGGGGGACAGGTTGGTGATGGTGTGGTCGCCCAGACGGCGCAGCCCGAGGGCCAGGAGGGTGGCCTCCTTGCGGTACTCCGGCTTGGCGATCCAGCTGGAGATGTTGCAGAAGCGCCGGAGGCGGCCGTCGACGACCCGTTCGTGGAACAGGAGCCCCAGGAAGGCCACCGGCTCGTCCCCGTCGTAGAGAGCCCGACCCACGTGCTCCTGGTCTTGGCTCCACGAGCACTCGAAGATGCGGCGCCACTCCTCCCTCGGCCGCGATGGGTCGAGAAGCGTCAACAGGTGGTCGTGGATCTCGTCGAACATCGACGGCTCGACGTGCACCAGGCGGGTCATGCCCTACGCCTCGGGATAGAGCTCCTCCATCAGCGGCTGGAACATGGGTCTCACCGATTCCACCTCGTCCTCGTGCAGGTCCCTCCACTTGTCGCGCCGGGGCGCGGAGAGACGGTGCGTGAAGTGGCGCTCCTCCAGCCGGGTCACCAGGCCGTCGAAGTACGTCGAAGGCGGCAGCTCGCAGAACTCCCGCAGCCGCCCGTACGTCGCCTCGGGGCGTTCGAGGGCGTCCTCGTGGCGCACGGTGACGTACCGGCCCGGACAGCACGCCTCCAGGTCGGCCCGGACGATCTCGTTCGACTCGATCCACTGGAAGGCGCAGATCTCCTGCAGGCTCCGGCCGGTCCACTCCCGCCACCCCGGCGGGGTCACGTAGTGCCACTTCCCGTAGCTCCACGCGTCCCCGGTCGTGCCCGACCAGTACTTCCATCCCTCCATGAGCGAGCTGATCACCGCCTCGGCCCGCCGCACGAGGTAGATGAAGCGCGCCTCGGGGAAGACCTCGGCCAGCATCGGCACCCGCAGCACGTTCGCCGGCGTCTTCTCGATGAAGCGGATCGGCGGACGCTTGTAGAGGGGGTGGAGCGCCGGCTGCAGCAGCTTCCGGGGCACGTGGCGCAGGACCGGCAGGTCCCGGAGGACCTCCTTGTTGTGGGCCGACGCGTACAGCGCGTCCACCAGGGCCTTCCGGTCCTCGGGCGAGGGCAGCGACTCGACCCGCTCCCCGCGCTCCGGGTGCACCGGCGCCAGCGCGTGGAAGACGTGGGGCAGCTCTTCGTAGAAGCTCCACATGCGCGGGTGATCGGAGAGCGTCCGGTACATGACCGTCGTCCCCGACCGGCTGCACCCGACGATGAAGATCGGGCGGTCCAGGAGCCGGGCGCCGTCCACCGCGTCCGCCTCCGGCACGGCGGCGGGATCGGCTCTCACCGCCCCCCTTCCCTCCCGCCCGGCTGCTCCAGGTACGGGACGCCCTCCTCCATCCACGGGGGCGCGGGCTCGCCTTTGAGGTAGTGGCCGAACCACTCGTTGATGCGCCGGTGGTAGTCCAGCTGGTTGGCCTCCTGCCTGAAGCCGTGGTTCTCGTCGTTGTAGACCAGGAACACGAAGTCCTTCTCGGCGCGCCGGGCCGCGTTGTAGAACTCGACGCCCTGGTTGAAGTCGACGGCGCCGTCCTCGGTGCCCTGGGCCATGAGGAGGGGCGTCTCCATGTTCTCGATGTGGAAGACGGGGCTGTTGGCCCGGTACGAGGCCTCGTCCTCCCAGAACGGCACCTCCATCCGCCCCTGGCTGATCTCGAAGATCCGCGCGTCGGTGCCGCCGCTGTTCCAGTACACCGACAGGTACATGCTGAAGAGGTTGGTCAGCGGCGCCCCCGCCACGGCCGCGGCGAAGAGGTCGGACTGGGTGACGAAGAACGTGGTCTGGTAGCCGCCCCACGAGTGGCCCACCAGGCCGATGGCGTCCGGGTCGACCATCCCGGTCTCGATCACGGCCTCGACGGCGGGCACGATGTTCTCCACGGCGCTGAGCCCGGGATTCCGGTCCCGGTACACGATGTCGGGCTGGAAGACGAAGTAGCCGTCCTGCACCCACGTCTGGAAGTTGTAGTAGTCCCGCTCGCTGGGGACGTCGTAGCTCCGCACGGCGTTGGAGCGGATCTCGTAGATGTACGTGATCATCGGGTACGTCCGGCCCGGCTCCCAGCCGGCGGGGTAGTAGAGGGAGCCCTGGAGCGTGTCGCCGTGCTCGTTGACGTACGTGATCAGCTCGCTCCGCCCCCACAGGTAGTCGTCCTGGAAGGGGTTGGTGCGGGTGACCTGGCGGCCCTCGAGGTGCGTGTCGCCGACGAAGACGTCGGGCGAGTCCTCGAAGTCCTGCACCATCCACGCGTACACGTCGGCGCTGTCGGCCTTCTCGAGGCCGTAGACCCGGGCCTCCTCCATGGAAAGCACCTCGACCTCGGCGCCCATTCGGTCCGAGCGCCCGTACCCCCACGTCTCCTTCCAGTCGTCGTAGAGCGACCAGTACTGGGGCGCGTCCGGGTCGATGGCGTCCTCGTCGAAGTCCAGCCGCACCCGCCGGTGCCGGACGTTCTCGTCCGCGCCCGCCGTCACCCGCTCGCCCCCGGAGCCGTCGGGCCGCACGCGCCAGGCGTCGTCCTCGTCGTACAGCAGCACCGCCTGGTCGCCCTCGAGCCACCCGGCCAGGAAGTACGGCGGCTTCTGCTCGACGGTGTGGTCGTCCTCGAGGTCGACGAAGGAGGTGGGAAGGCCGCAGGTGATGCAGGTGGTGTCGCCCGAGCCGACGTCGTAGGTCCGGTACTCGTCGTCCGTCAGGAAGAGGAGGTATCCTCCCCCGGGGCTCGCGCCCATGAAGTACTGCAAACGCTCCAGGGCCTTCGTCTTCTCCCCCGTCTCCAGGTCCACGATCCAGACGTCCTGGTACGCCGGACCGAACATCCGCTCGACCTCGTACGGCGTCTCGTCGGTTCCCACCGCGAACGACGCCCCCTCGACGACCTGGACGTCCTCGGTGAGCTCGTCCTCGAGGCGGACGACCCCCCCGTCCAGGTGCCACGCCACCAGGTCGTTCTCCTGGCGGTCGCGGGAGGCCCGCACCTTCTGCGTCGGGACGATGTCGACGTCCCGGGCGTTCCAGATCTCGACGGTCGGGATCTCGTCCTCGTCGGGACACTCCGGTGCCGCCGCCCCGCCCTCGTCGTCCCCACCCACCGCGTCGGGGGCGTCCTCGCCCGGGTCGTCGCCCTCGTCGTCGCCCCGGCCGTCTCCCTCCGCGTCGCAGGGGTCCAGCGGGCTCCGCTCCTGGATGCCCAGGAAGAGCGTGCGGCCGTCCTCGCTCCAGCGCAGGCTCTCCCAGGGCACGACCCGGTACCCGTCGGGGAAGCCGGGTGCCGCCTCGGGCTCCAGGGTGCGCGTGGGGCCCGCGTCTCCCTCGACGCCGGTGAACGCCAGGACGACCTGGGCCGTGTCGGCCCACTCTCCCGTCTCCCGGGCGTCGTCCTCGCCCTCTGCCGCCTCCGCCCCGCCCGCTCCCTCGTCGTCCGCCTCCTCCTCGACGGAGCGGAACACCGCGAGGTCGTCCGACTCGTCCCGCCACGTCAGCCCGGAGTAGCGGGCGGGGCGGCTGTCGAGGACGCGGAGGCGACCCGTGGCCGGATCCCACAGGCGGACGCCGTTGCCCGCCGCGCCCTCGGCGTCCACGACCATGGCCAGGAGGTCGCCCTCGTCCTGCCACGCGAACTCGGAGACGTTGCCGAAGTTCACGTCCGTCCCGGTGGCCAGCTCCCGGACCACCAGGTCCACGCCGTCGCCCTCGCGCTCGCCCTCGGGCGGGTAGCGGCGCATGGCCAGCCAGCGCCCGTCCGCCGAAAAGACGAAGGACGAGACGTCCTCCACGGCCACGGTCTCGCCCGTCCCGAGGTCCAGCAGGCCCAGATCGTCGCGCGCCGGCTCCCCGCGATCCTGCAGCCCCTCCCGCTCGTCCTCGGACATCCCGATCCCGTAGGCGAGCCAGCGGCCGTCCGCCGAGAACGCCGGGCCCGAGCCGTACGGCACCACCACCACCGAGTCGGGGTCGGACACGGGCCGGACGCGCAGCTCGTCTTCCTCGTTCACCCGTGAGATCGGCGTGGCCAGCCAGCGTCCGTCGGGGGACAGCACCGCGTTGCCGAGGCGCTCCCACTTTCCGAAGTCCTCGGCCGGGACGGTCGTGGGCGAACCGTCCCCCGGACCCTCGTCCCCCTGCTGGGCGACGAGCCCCGGAGATCCGAGGGCGAGGAGCACGATGAGGGCCACGGTGGCGCGCGCTGGATGCATGAGCGAGACTCCCTGGGTGGAGATCGTTCCCGGCGGGACCGGAGCGATGCGCCGCTCCGGTCTCTGAAGGTAGAACCGCGTTCCGGAGGGCGAAACATGCGCCCCGCCCAGCCCGTCCGCCGGTGGCGACCCCCGCGATCCATCCCAGCGGCCCTCGTCCTGCTCGCCCTCGCCTGCGGAGGCGATTCCACGGCGCCGGCGGGGACGTCGATCGAGGTCACCCCCGCGGCGAACCTGCTCGTCGGCGTGGGCGACCAGGCCCGCTACCTCGCTCGGGTGACGGGGCCCGGCTCGTCGGGCACGGTCACCTGGTCGACCACCGACCGCGCGGTCGCCACGGTGGACGGTTCGGGACTGGTGACGGCGGTGGCCGTCGGCACGACCGCCGTCGTCGGGGAGGTGGACGGCGCCACCGGATCGGCGACGGTGGAAGTGTACGTCCCGCCGGACGTCGGGTCGTACGAGCCCGGCACCCCCTACGCCGGCCGGAGGGAGTACGTCGAGTACGTGCCGGGAACGCTTCCCGTGGTGATCTCGGCTCCTCACGGCGGCGACCTGACGCCCACCGAGATCCCCCCGCGGACGGGAGGCACGCACGTCACCGACTCCAACACGCGGGAGCTGGCGCGGGCGGTCCGACAGGCCTTCCTCGGCGCCGTCGGCGCCGCGCCCCACCTGGTGATCATGCACCTGGAGCGGCCGGGCCTGGACGCCAACCGGGAGATCGACGAGGCGGCCGAGGGAAACCCGTTCGCCGAGCAGGCCTGGCGGGAGTACCACGCCTTCATCGAGGCGGCCGAGGAGGCGGTCGAGGCGGGGTGGGGGACGGGGCTGTACCTCGACCTCCACGGACAGGGACACGAGATCCAGCGGGTCGAGCTGGGATACCTCCTCCCGGCCGCGGCGTTGAACCTCCCCGACGCGTCCCTCGACTCGCCCCAGCACGCCTCCTCCAGCAGCCTGGCGGCCCTCTACGACCGCACCGGGGGGGACTTCGCCGCCCTGCTCCGCGGTCCGACCAGCTTCGGAGGCCTCCTCCAGGACGAGGGCTACCGGGCCGTCCCGAGCCCGTCGGACCCGGGACCGGGGAGCGAACCGTACTTCAGCGGGGGCTATTCCACGGTGCGCCACGGGTCCCGTTCGGGGGGCTCGGTCGACGGGGTGCAGCTCGAGCTGAACTTCCAGGGCGTCCGGGATACCCAGGCCGACCGCGCGGCGTTCGCGGCCGCGCTCGCCCGGGTCGTCCGGTCCTTCCTGCTGGAGCGTTACGGGCACGACCTTCCGGACGGGCCGTAGGGCCGCCGTGGGGGCCAGGGCCGCGGCGGCCGGGCCGACCCGCTCCGCATCACCGGCGGGGCGGCCATCCTCGCCACCTTGCGCGCCGATCCAGGCCCTTAGAGGATCCGTTGGGTTCACGAGGAACGACGGGAGGGGTGCGATGAAGGGAGCGGGAGCGGACGCCGCCGGGACGGCGAGGCCGCGCGGCCGAGGATGGAGGGCGGTCGCCGTGACGGGACCGGCCGCCGTGATCCTCCTGGCGGGTCTCGGGGCGGGCGCCCCCGGGGTCGCCGCCCAGGAGGCAGAGGTGATCCCCCCGCCGACCGTGACGGTCGTGGGCGGCTGGTTCGACCGCGATCAGTTCCACGGCGAGGGGCCGTCGAGCGTGGGCGGGCTGCGCGTGCGCTTCCCCCTCGGCCGCTACGTCCTGCTCGAGCCCGGGGTGTCCTATACCTCGTTCCGGCCGGACACCCTGGGGGTGCCCGGCGCCTCGAGCGCCGACCTGCAGCTGCTCTTCCTGGACTTCCAGATCCAGCTCCAGCTCCCCGTCTCCCGCCTCCGGCCGTACGTCGGGATCGGGGCCGGCGGGGCCATCGACTTCCGGGACGAGCGGGGGAGCGACCCGTTCCTCATCAGCTCGATCTCCGCGTCCCTCGGCCTGGCCCTGGAGCTGGGCTCCCGATTCGACGTCCTGGGCGAAGGCCGCATCCGCACCCTCGACGACTTCGACCGGACGGCCCTGGTGGGCGTCGTGGGGAT
Organism: Gemmatimonadota bacterium; assembly: GCA_050050315.1. Classification (GTDB taxonomy): domain Bacteria; phylum Gemmatimonadota; class Gemmatimonadetes; order Longimicrobiales; family Gaopeijiaceae; genus JASFUL01. The sequence goes on along the minus strand of JASFUL010000093.1, from coordinate 5,960 downwards.
CGGCTGGCGGCCCTAGCCCGACCACGACAGATTGCGGGCCCGGCCCGGCGCGCCCGGGCCGTCTCGATCCTCTCAGGGAGCCACCATGCGTCCGCCGATCGCCGTCGCCCTCCTTCTCGCCTCCCTGTTCCACGTCGTCCCCCCCGCCCCCGCCGGCGCCCAGGAGCCCAACGAAGCGATGCGGGCCGCGCTGGACCACGCCACCGAGCTCGAGGGCGAGGTCGAGCGGATGGCCATGCGGCTCTGGGACTACTCGGAGATCGCACTGCGGGAGGTCCGGTCGGCGGACCTCCTCGCCGGCGTCCTCCAGGAGGAGGGGTTCACGGTGGAACGGGGCGTGGCGGGCATGCCCACCGCGTTCGTCGCCACCTGGGGCGAGGGGGCCCCGGTGGTCGGGATCCTGGCCGAGTACGACGCGCTCCCGGGAATCGGCAACGCCGTCGAGCCCCGCAGGTCCCCCCGGGAGGACGGATACGCCCACGGACAGGGGTGCGGCCACAACCTCTTCGGCGCCGCCAGCGTGGGCGCGGCCCTGGCCCTGAAGCGCGCCATGGAGGACGAGGGCGTGAGCGGCACCGTCAAGCTCTTCGGCACCCCCGCCGAGGAGACGGTGGTCGGAAAGGTCTACATGGCGCGGGACGGCGTCTTCGACGGTCTCGACGCGGTGCTCGAATGGCACCCGGGGCAGGAGACACAGGTCAACAACAACGCCGGCCTGGCCATGAACAACTTCGAGATCGAGTACCACGGCCAGGCGGCCCACGGCGCCGCCGATCCGTGGAACGGCCGGAGCGCCCTCGACGCCGTCGAGCTGCTCGACTACGGCGTGAACCTCATGCGGGAGCACATCCGTCCCAGCGCGCGCATCCACTACGTCATCCCGTCGGCCGGGGAGGCCCCCAACGTCGTCCCTGAGTACGCCAAAGCCTGGTACTACGTGCGGGACACGGTGAGGAGCGAGGTCGAGAAGGAGTACGCTTGGGTGCTGGACATCGCCGCGGCGGCGGCGCAGGCCACCCGCACGACCCACGAGGTCACGCTCGTGACCGGCGTGCACTCGTACAACCTGAACCGCCCCCTGCAGGAGGCGCTGCAGAGGAACCTGGAGCGCGTCGGCCCGGCCGGCTTCACCGAGGAGGACCAGGCCTTCGCGAAGGACCTGCAGGCCTTTCTCGAGGTCGATCAGAAAGGGCTCGTCGGCGAGATCGAGCCGCTGGAGGACGGGCCGGAGACGCCCAGCGGGGGATCGACCGACGTGGCCGAGGTGAGCTGGCTGGCGCCCACGGCGGGGATCAGCGTCACCACCGCGGCCGCCGGCGTCCCGTGGCACTCGTGGGCGACGGCCGCCTCCCACGGGACCACCGGAGCCGTCCGCGGGGCCTGGGTCGCCGCCAAGGTGCTGGCCATGACGGGAGCCGAGCTGATGACCCGGGAGGAGCTGCTGGCGGCGGCGCGGGAGACGTTCGAGGCGTCGACGGAAGGGCGGCCGTACGTGTCGCCGCTGCCGGCGGGCCAGACGCCGCCGGTTCCGGACGACATCGCCGGGGGAAGCGGCGAGGGCGGGGGCCGGAACTAGCGGATCGCCGGCCGAGGTGACCTGCCCGCACTGCGTCGACGCCGACACCTTCTTCGGGCCGCGGCTCGCCCGCCGCGACCTGGATCGCTACCGCCGCAGGGGTCCGTCCCCCACGACGCGCATGCTCCTCGACGCCATCCGGACGCGCGGCCGTGTGGAGGGGACGACGGTGCTGGACGTCGGCGGCGGCGTGGGCGCCATCCAGCACGAGCTCCTCGACGCCGGGGCGATCCACGCGACCTCCGTCGACGCGTCCGGGGCGTACCTGGCCGCCGCCCGGGAGGAGGCCGAGCGGCGGGGACACGCCGAGCGGCTGGACCAGCGCCTGGGCGACTTCGTCGAGCTGGCCGACCAGGTGGACCCCGCCGACGTCGTGACCCTCGACCGGGTGCTCTGCTGCTACCCCGACATGCCCTCCCTGGTGGAGGCGTCGGCCGGGAGGGCCGGGACACTCTACGGCCTGGTCCTGCCGAGGGAGGGCTGGTGGGTGCGCGCGGGCGCGGCGCTGGTCAACGCCGTCCAGGCGCTCCTGGGGCGGGACTTCCGCGTCTTCGTCCATCCCACGCCGGCCGTCCGGGCGGCGGTGGAATCGTGCGGGCTACGCCCGGTGTTCTCGGACCGGACCTTCCTCTGGCGGGTGATGCTGTTCGAGCGCCGGGAGGCGGGGGCCCACCCGCCCGGCTGACGGGAGTCGGGGAGAGACGGGCGGAAGGCGGGCTCAGGGGGCCCGGGGCGCGCCGTCGAGCCCCCGGAGGGTGTCGCGGAGCTCCAGGAGCGAGGCGACCCGCCGCACGCCGGGCTCCCCCACCTCCCGGACGATGTCCCGGGAGCTCATCCCGCCGACGAAGAGGGGTACGTCGGGCCCGAGGGCCTGGCGCAGCGTCCGGAGGTCGTCCACCGCGCCGTTGTGATCGGGGGGTCGGGCGACGGAGATCCCCACGACGCGGGCGCCCACGCCCTCGGCCGCCGCCGCGATGTCCCCGGGCGGCAGGTCGGGGCCCAGGAAGGTGACGGCCCACCCCTCCAGGGTGGCGGTGGTGGCGGCCAGGAGCGCGCCCAGCTCGTGACGCTCGCCGGGGAGGGTCCCCACGACGAAGACCGGTCCGCCCCCCCGCTCGGCCGCGTCGCCCAACCAGGTGAGGACGCGACGCACCACCGCCGTGGCGACGTGCTCGTGGGCGGGGCGAAGGGTCCCGGCGGCCCAGCGATCGCCGACCTCCTGCAGGAGAGGCGCCGCCACCTCTTCCATGAACGCCACACCGCCCAGCGTCGCGGCCGCCCGCCGGAGCACGCCCTCGAGCACCTCCGCGTCCAGGGCCGCCACCGCCTCCATGGCCCGCGATCGCACCGCGTCGGTGGCCTCCGCGACGGGGGGCGCGACCTCCCGCCCGCGACGCGCCACGGCGCGCCGAGCCTCCTCGTCCTCCCGGGCCAGACGGCGCACCTCGTCCATGGGCAGCTCGGCCACGTCCCCGATCGCCCGCCCCGCGTCCGTGACCCGCTTGAGGAGGGACAGGCGCTCGACGTCCGCGTCCGTGTAGAGGCGCTGCCCCCCTTCGCTCCGCGCCGGGTCCACGACCCCGTACCTCCGTTCCCACGCGCGCAACGCGGAGGGCGTCAGCCCCGTGCGCGTGGCCACCACCCGGATGGGGTGGCGGGGCTCCTCCCGTCGACTCCGTGCGTTCGTGCCGTTGGCGTCCATGTGCCCATGATACCTCATTGTACAGGCAATGTCAAAGCTCCAACCTGGACAGCCTCTTGACATATGCTGGACGAGGCCTACATTACCTGGACATCGATTGTACACATGTTCGTTCAGCCCACGGAGCCCCACCCATGCACAGCAAGATCGGAAGGTCCCTGATCGCCGGCGCGGCCGTTCTCGCGCTGAGCGCCGCGCCCGTCGCGGCCCAGAGCTACGGCCACGACAAGAACCTCGTGGAGACGGCCGTGGAGGCCGGCTCGTTCTCGACCCTCGCCACCGCCCTGGAGGCGGCCGGCCTCGTCGAGACGCTCGCCTCGGGCGGTCCGTTCACCGTCTTCGCGCCCACGGACGAGGCGTTCGCGAAGCTGCCGGAGGGGACGCTCGAGTCTCTTCTCGACAATCCGGAGCAGCTCCGGGCCATCCTCACCTACCACGTCGTTCCCGGCACGGTCACGGCCGAGCAGGTGGTCGGTCTCGACAGCGCCGGCACCGTCAACGGCCAGGACGTGCGGATCCGCGTCATGGACGGCAAGGTGATGGTCGACGAGGCCACGGTGACCACGGCCGACGTCATGGCCAGCAACGGCGTGATCCACGTGATCGACCAGGTCATGCTGCCGGAGATGTAGCTCCGGCGATCCGAACGACCCCGGAACACGGCACCGGGCGTTCTCACTCGGGAGCGGCGGTCGGCTCACCCATCGAGAGGGCGGCCGGCCGCCGTCTCCACATCTCCCCTGGCCCCCGCCCGCTCCTCCGCGCATCATCTCCCTCGGACCCCACACTCCGACGGGAGAAACCATGCGTCTGCCCCACCCCCTCGTCGCCCCGCTCCTGGCCCTCGTGGCCCTCGCGGCGCTCCCGGCCCTCCCCGAGTCGCCGCCGACCCGGCCGGCCGCCGGGGTCGGGATCCCGGCGGCGCCGTCCGTCACGACCCGGCTCGCGGCCCAGCAGCGACGCCCCGTGACCATCGAGGACCAGTTCCGGATCGCCCGGGTGGGCGACCCGAAGATCAGCCCGGACGGGGCGTGGGTGGCGTACACGGTGAGCCGCACCGATCCCGACGAAGGGTCGAAGACCCGGATCTGGATGACCCCCGTCGACCCCGGTGGCAACGCCGATGCGGGTCCCCGCGAGGCGCTGCCCCTGACGGTGGCGTACGAGAGCGCCTCGAGCCCCCGGTGGAGCCCCGACGGCCGCTTCCTCTCCTTCCTCGCGTCGCGGGGAGGCGAGGACGAGGAGTCCCAGGTGTGGGCGCTGGACCGGCGCGGCGGCGAGGCCCGCGCCCTCACGGCGGTGGAGCAGGGCGTGACCGCGTACGCGTGGTCCCCGGACGGCGACCGCCTGCTCCTGACCCTCCGGGACCCCGAGCCGGAGAAGGACTCGACGTGGGCGGGGCCGGACACCCCCCGGGAGCCGTGGGTGATCGATCGGCTCCAGTTCAAGCGGGACCGGGCGGGCTACCTGACCGGGGAGCGCCGCACGCACCTCTGGGTCCTCGACCTCGCCACGGAGGAGCTGCGGCAGATCACGGCGGGTCCCCGGGACGAGGGCGGCGCCGTGTGGAGCCCCGACGGCGCCCGGATCGCCTTCGTCAGCAACCGCACGGCGGAGCCCGACGCCAACGCGAACTCGGACCTCTGGATCGTCGAGGCCGATCGCGCGAGGCCGGCCACGGGCGAGGAGGACGGCATGCTCCGCGTCACCACGAACCCGGGCACCGACGGCAGCCCGGCGTGGAGCCCCGACGGCCGCTGGCTCGCCTACACGACCTCGGTCGAGCCCGACCTCATCTGGTACGCCACGACGCACCTCGCACGCGTGGACGCCGACGGGACGGACGCCCGGGTCCTGACCCTGGACCTCGACCGCAACGTGTCGAGCCCACGGGTGGACGACGACGGCAGGATCTGGTTCGAGCTGGAAGACTCGGGCGAGGACCACCTGGCGCGCCTGGACCCGGCCCGCGGCGCTCTCGAGCGGCCCGCCGCCGGCCACTTCAGCCTCGCGGCGTACGACCTCGGGCCGGACGGCGAGATCGTGGCGCTGGTGGGGCGCCCCGACCTCCCCGGCGAGCTCTTCCGGGTGGACGCCGCCGCCCGCGGTCGCGGCGGCGCCGGTGCCGACCCCGACGGCTTCGCCCGCCTCACCGAGGTGAACGACTCGGTCATGGCCACCCTCGAGCTGGCCACCGTCCTGGACGAGACGTTCGCCAGCGCCGACGGGACCGACATCGAGGGCTTCTTCTACCTCCCCGCCAGCCGCGACCCGGACGCGGGACGTCCCCTGCCGACGATCCTCCGCATCCACGGCGGCCCCGTGTCGCAGTACAGCGCGTCGTTCAACTTCGAGGCCCAGCTCCTCGCCGCCCACGGCTACGCGGTGGTCACCGCCAACCCCCGGGGCTCGTCGGGCTATGGGCAGGCGTTCAGCCATGCCATCTGGGCCGATTGGGGCGACCTGGACTTCCAGGACGTCATGGCGGCCGTGGATCACGCGGTGGAGCGGGGCTGGGCCGACCCGGACCGGCTGGGGGTCGGCGGGTGGTCGTACGGGGGCATCCTCACGAACTACGTCATCACGCAGACCGACCGCTTCCAGGCGGCCATCACCGGCGCCAGCGAGGTCCTCTACCCGGCCAACTACGGGCACGACCACTACCAGCGGGAGTGGGAGGCC
>JASFUL010000092.1:0-13705 GCA_050050315.1 Gemmatimonadota bacterium | reverse complement strand
GATGGGCCCCGCGGCGATGCTCCATGGGGCGTGCCGCCGGGTGGCTTCCGCGATCCACGGGCGGGGCACCAGGGACCGGGCCCCCGACCAGCCGTCCTGGAGCAGGAGCTGTCCGAACCTCGCCATGTCCCGTGGCGTGAGGTCGAGCCCGGCGCCACCGTTCACCTGGCCGCGGGTGACCGGCTCCCACACCCGTCGCTCGACGCCCATGGGACCGAACAGCTCGAGGTCGGCGTAGTCCTCGAGGTCCATCCCGGTCGCCTCTTCGAGAACGACGCCGAGAAGGTGGGTGGTCGCCGAGTTGTAGACGAAGGTCGAACCGGGTGTGTGCTCGAGTTCCCGTCCGAGGAGGAAGGCCACCTGGTCGTCGGACCGGATCCAGTCCGCGTAGATGTTCGTGTCGTCCTCCTCCCAGTCGAAGCCGGCCGTCATGGTGAGCAGGTGGCGCACCGTGATGGCCGCGTGCTCGGGACGCACGGGGTAGTCAGGTGACCTCAGGAACGTCGTGATGGGCTCGTCGAGGCTGGCGATATCCCCGTCCTCGAGGGCAATGCCGGTCAGGACCGACACCACGCTCTTCGTCACCGAGCGCACGTCGGCCAGGGTGTCCGCCGTCCATCCCCCCCAGTAGCGCTCGTAGGCGAGCTTCCCGTTCCGCACGACCAGCAGGCTCCTCAGGCGCTCGATGGAGCCGGCCTCGTCCGCCGCGGCCTCCAGGGCCGGACCGTCGATCCCCACGTCGTCGGGCTCGACCAGGGTCCACGGTTCGGTCAGGTCCAGGGCGCCTTCGGGCGCCACGGCGGTGGGGGCGCCCTCGCAGGAGACGCCCAGGAGGGTCGCGAGGGCGACGAGTACCAGCCGGCCCGGGTCGAGGGATCCCACGAAAGGGGGCGCGCATCGGAAGGCAACCAGCCGCCGCATCGTGTCTCGCTCCCGTGTCGGAGTCCGCTCCACCCCTTCAACGCGGATCGGGGGCGTGGTTCTGACACGGGAGTGGGATGGCGAGAACGTCGGGCCGGACGGGAGGACCGGGGCGTGGCTCCGGCCCCGGAGGTCCCGAACCTCGCCAGCGGGCCCGGGCATCCAGGCCCGGACCCGCCGGCCCATCCCCGGATCCCCCGGGGAGCCGCCGCCTGATCAGAAGGGGCGGGCGAAACCGATCTCCAGGGCGAGGTAGTCCAGGTCCACCGGGACCGTCGCCTGGGTCCAGGTCACGTCCCGGGAGAGCGACCGGTACCGCAGCCCCGGCGTCAGGATCCAGCGGTCGCCGAGCCCGAGGGCCAGGCCGCCGGCCATCTCCCAGCCCAGGCCGTGGCCCGAGTCGGAGACGATCTCCCCCGCCTCGTTCTCCACCTCGATGTGGTCCCAGGTGCCGCCCAGACGGACCCAGGCGCCGGGACCGCCCGACTCCCCCCGGAAGGGGTGCTCGAAGCGGAGGCCGAACACGTACCCGGTCTCCTCGAACTCGGCGTCGGACAGGGCGAACTCCTCGTCGGCGTCGAAGTGTAGCCAGTCCCAGCCCGCGTACGCGGCCAGGTGCTCCGCGAGCCGGTACCGCACGGTGCCCTCGAAGCCGAAGGCGGCGTACTGGAGGTCGCCACTGCCGAAGTCCTCGCCGGGCATCGCGCCGCCGGCTCGGAGCTCGAAGCTCCAGCGGTCCTGGGCCCGGACCGGGGAGGCCGCCAGGAGGGCGACGAGGGCGCTGGAAGCGATGATGATCTTCTTCATGATCCGTTCCTTCGGTCGAAAAGTCGGGGTTGGAGCCGCCCAGCCTCGCCTCGGAGATTCCGGGCGTCTGGACCACGGCGGCACCGTCACTTCGGGTCGGGATCGACCCGACGCAGCCACAGGAGGCGCAGGTTCAGGTCGTGGATGCGGCGGAGGCGGCCGTAGAGCTGCGACTGGTCGGCCACCCGGAGCTCCAGCAAGGTGTTGGACCCCATGGGGATGACGCGGTCCGCCTCGAACCAGGCGATCCAGCCGGGATCCACCCGACCGGCCACCTCGAGACGGTAGCGAAGGCTGGTGTCGCACCCCCCGTCGTGAATGCCCACGGCTCTCCTCCTCGGTTCCGGGACCGCTGTGCGCGGTCCACGAATGGAAGGTCGCCGGAGCCCGGGTCGGGCGCGTCACCCGTTCGGGTGATCCTCCGGGTGAATCGGGGGGTGACCCCGGGCGGGGCCCAGGAGACCCAGCACCCGGGCGCGCTCCACGGCCTGCGTGCGGTTCGAGACGTCGAGCTTCGCGTAGACGCGCTTCAGGTGCGTCTTCACCGTGTTGGTGGAGAGGAACATGCGCCGGGCGATGGCCTTGTTGGTCGATCCCGTGGCCAGGAGGCCCAGCACCTCCATCTCCCGCTCCGTGAGATCCGATTCGACGGAGGCGGGACCCACCGCGGCGGGGCGTGGCCCGTCGGGCAGCCGGGGGAGGACCCGACGCACCAGGTGCTCGCGAGCCGCCTTCGACAGGCTCCCGCCGGCCACCGCTGCTTCGAAGAGGCTCCGTGCCACCCCACCCGTCTCCAGGAGGGGGCGCACGTAGCCTCGGACGGCGGCCAGCTCCACCGCGGCGGCCAGCGCCTGGTGGCGGGCGGTCGCTTCCCCGGCCACCGCCGCCTCGCCGACCCGCGCCGCGCAGAGGGCGGGGCCCCGTCCCCCGGCCTCGGCCGCTCGTCGCAGGAGGGCCGCGAGCTCCGCCGCCTTCTCCCGTTCCCCGTGGGCCAGGGCACCGTGGAGGCGGTAGGCCGTCTCGGCCTCCCGGACGCTGGTCCAGCCCGCCCGGTCCCACGTCCCCGACGGCTCATCCCCGCCTGGCGAGGCCTCGCCCGGCTCCCGGGCGCCCGGCAGGGGCGGCACCCGTCCCGACCTGGCTTCGGCCACCCGGGCCCGCTCCACGTCCAGGCTGGTCGCGAAGGGCTTCACGTTGTGCGCGTGAGCCAGCGCCGTGGCCGCCGTGAGGGCCTCCTCGGCGTCGTCCACGCGGTCGGCCGCCAGGTCGATCCGGGCCTTGTGGATGAGGACGTTGGCCCGGATGTCGGTCTCCCGCTCGTCCCGGGTGACATCCAGGGCGCGCTCGAGCCAGGGCCTGGCCCGCTCCGGCTCGTCGGCCAGCCAGTGGACCTGGGCGAGCTGATAGAGGATGATGGCCGAGGCCGGCACATCGCCCAGGCCCTCTTCCTCGGCGAAGGCCACCGCGCTCTCCAGGCGCTGGCGGGCGGGCTCGAGCCCCTCGGTGTGGGCCGCCACCGAGCCCAGGTGGCCCAGGCTCGCCAGGACCAGGTAGTCGGCCCCGGTGCCCAGGCAGCTCTCGTAGGCCCGCTCCAGCCATTCACGGGCGGGCTCCATGTCGGCGAGGCGGAGGTGGATGGCCCCCAGGTTGAATTCCAGCACGCCCCGGATGGCGCCGGCGCCGGCAGGGAGGCGATCCAGGGCCTCCCGGTTGAGGGACAGCGCCTCCTCCAGCCGGTCCGCCATGCGAAGGCTGAAGGCCCGGAGGGCGTCGCGGTGCATGCGGGCCTCGCGCAGGCGCGCCGGCGCGTACCCTGGCGGGGGATCCTCCAGGGCCGCGTCGAGGGCGGTGAAGACGGTTTCCAGGTCCGGGGCCCGTTCGGTCTGCATCCGGTACCAGGCCACCGCCACCAGGAACATGGGCAGGCGCCGGGAGAGGGGGTCCGGGACCGCGGCGAGCCAGCGCGCGAAGCCGGCGAACTGGCTGCGGGCCAGGATGGGGTAGCCGTGGCGGTCCAGGAGCTCCACCAGGCGGGCCGGGGAGTCCACGGCCGCCGCCTGGGCCAGGGCCTCCTGGACGTCGCCCTGATCCTCGAACCAGCGGCTGGCTCGTTCCCGGAGGCCGTCTTCCCGCTCGGGTGCCAGTCGGCGCAGCCGGAAGGTGAGGAGCTCGGCGAACAGGTGGTGGTACCGGTACCAGGTCTGTCGCGCATCCAGGGAGACCAGGAAGAGGTGGGCTTCGTCCACGGCCTGGAGATGGCGGGCGGCCTCCGGATCACCGGTCACATGCACGCATGCCTCGGCGGTGAATCGGGGGAGGACGGACGTGTCCAGGAGGAACCGCTGGAGCGCCTCGTCCTGGCGGGCCAGGATCTCCTCCACCAGGTAGTCCACCATCAGCTCGTGGCTGCCGCTGAACGCCTCCACCGCCGTCGCCGGGTCCTCGGCGTGCCGGACCGCCAGCGCCGCCATCTGGAGCCCCGCCGCCCACCCCTCGGTCCGGGCCTCGAGGCGGGCCACCAGCTCCGGTCCCAGCTCCCCGGGAAGGAGTCGGCCGAGGAGCTCCCCGGCCTCCTCGACGGTGAAGCGCAGGTCCCGCTGCCGGATCTCCAGGAGCTCCCCGGCGAGACGGATCCTTCCGAGGGGGATGGGAGGGTCGACGCGGGTGACCAGGACCACGCGGGGCCCACCCACCGGACGGTGGACCAGCCCGTCGAGGAGAGCCAGGAGCCCGGCGTCCTCCAGGTGGTGGACGTCGTCCAGGACCAGGACGGCGTCCTCGTCGCCCCCGGCCAGGAGAGCGGGAAGACGGGCGGCCAGGGCGTCGGCTCCGGCCCCCGAGGCCCGCTCGACCAGCTCCGCCGCGGGGTCCAGGGAAGCTCCGGGAAGCCTCCGCAGGGCAGCGCCCAGGTGGACGGAGAAGCGCTCCACGTCGTCGTCGAGCGCGTCCAGCGAGACCCAGGCCGCGGCGCGGCCGCTCCTGCGCAGCCAGTCGAGGATCAGGACGGTCTTGCCGAACCCTGCAGGTGCGGAAACCAGAACGGTGCGGAACGCATCGTCGTCCAGGAGATCCAGGAGACGCGGCCTCGGAACCGCGTCGGCTCGGGCGGTGGGGACCCCGACCTTCGCGAGGACGACGCGGCGGTCGCCGGGCACGTCACCTCCTGCGACGGATCCTGGACTCTGGCGCGCTCACCGTGGGCCGGGTGTCACGTAGGCCTCGGACGGCGAAAGCCCGCGGCAAGCCGCGAGCTTTCGAAGATCGGGACGGCCGGATTCGAACCGGCGACCCCTGCAACCCCATTGCAGTGCGCTACCGGACTGCGCCACGTCCCGATGGAGCGAGAAATTAACCGCCCGGGAGGGGCTTCTCAACCCTCGTCGGCGCCCACTACCTCGGGGTCCAGGCGGTACCCCACGCCCCGGACCGTCTCGACGATGGAGCCGGGCAGACCGTCCTCCTCGAGGCTCCTGCGGAGGCGGTGGACGGTGGCGTCCAGGGCCGAGGCGCTGCCGTGGCCGGAACCCCACACCAGGCGGATCAGGTCCTCCCGCCGAACGACGCGCCCCATGGCGCGGCCAAGCTGAACCATGAGATCGAACTCGCGCCCGGAGAGGTGCGCCCGGCGGCCGGTCCGCACCACCTCGCGGCTGACGGGATCCAGCTCGAGAGAGCCCAGGTGGATCCGGTCGCCGCGGTCGGAGCGCGACCGGTCCAGCGTCCTGCTGAGTGCGATGCCACGGCGCAGAAGGATGGCCGCGGCCGAGTGGGGAGGAGCCACGACATCGTCGGCGCCCGCGTCCAGGAGGCGCCGGGCGGTCACGGTCGAAGAGTCGGGTACCAGCGCGAGCACGACCGCGTTCGTGGTGGCCGCCACGCGGCCCGCTATGCGTACGAGCTTCGCCGAATCCCCTCCCGAGGATCCCACCACGATCGTGTCCGCCCCCAGCCCCGCGAGCCGGTCGAGGTCCCAGAAGCTCGGGCCTCCTCCCGCCGCCAGGGCCAGGGGCCAGGCTCCATGCCTGCCCAGAGCCGCGGCGAGGGGACGGCCCTGCGCCCCGCACGCCACCAGAGCGATGCGGGGCGGAGCACCACGACGCTCCGGCAGCGGCCGGCGCCTCCCCTCCCACTCCTCCTTCCCCGTCCTCTGCGGCATCTCCTGCCCCTGACACGTGTATCACCTTCTACTCACACACTGTATATGCGATGAGACGCGCAGGGTGTTTCAGGGCCCCGGGCCGCCGGTGCAGTCGAGGGCCCGACGGAAGGGCGCCGGGGACCGGCCCATCCGCCCGTCGAGCCGCCCACCCCGACGGGTTGACACCCCCCCCGGACAGGTCTAGCTTTTGAGCCTTGATGCGGGGTGGAGCAGTCTGGTAGCTCGTCGGGCTCATAACCCGAAGGTCGCGGGTTCAAATCCCGCCCCCGCTATTGCCGAAGCGCCGCCGGAGGGCGGCGCTTCATGTGTCAGGAGGAGGAAGGATGACGCTCTCGAGCCTGCGGAGGACGATCGACGGTGTCCGACTTTCGGACGCAACGCAGGCTCGCGGGTGGACGATGACCGACACGTGGTCTACCCCGCGAGAGCGGGCGGGAGGGCGCTGCCGGTAGCAGAGCCGGACACGCGCCCGGAGAATCCCGCCCGAGGCCGCAGCGGCCCGGGCGGTTTTTTTGTCGGCCAGGTAGCTCAGTTGGTAGAGCACGCGACTGAAAATCGCGGTGTCGGCGGTTCGACTCCGTCCCTGGCCATGGAGGAGTGGATGCGTCTGGCACGCCGGGGCCCACCGCGGGTGCGAGTGAAGAGCCGGTCACCGGACGCCGTAGGTCCGTAGCTCAACTGGCAGAGCACCGGTCTCCAAAACCGGCGGTTGGGGGTTCGAGTCCCTCCGGGCCTGTGAGAGAGGTGAAGGGAACCGGCGCCCCCATCGTCTAACGGCTAGGACACCACTCTTTCAAGGTGGCGATCGGGGTTCGATTCCCCGTGGGGGCATGCCAGGCAGGGCCCGCGAGAGGCAGGAGACGCGGGACGACGAAGACATCGGGGGCTGTAGCTCAGTCGGTTAGAGTGCCGGTCTGTCACACCGGAGGCCGCGGGTTCGAGTCCCGTCAGCCCCGCTGGGCGCCGCAGGCGCCCGGAGCTGTTTGAAAACCTCGGTTCGGAATGCCGGGCGACCGGTCGACCCTCGCTGGAGGAGCTCGACCGGGTCGCCCTGGGAGCAAGGTCGGGGCCGTAGCTCAGCTGGGAGAGCGCTTGAATGGCATTCAAGAGGTCAGGGGTTCGACTCCCCTCGGCTCCACTGGTCACGGGACGCGAGGTCCCGCGTGGGCGATGATCCGCCCGTGACGTCCACGAGGACGTGGATCTCTGCTCGGGTGGCGGAATTGGCAGACGCGCAGGATTCAGGATCCTGTGGGGGCAACCCCGTGAGGGTTCGAGTCCCTCCCCGAGCACTCGTTGCGTAGCAGGCCCACGTGCTGGAATTGGTAGACAGGCCGGTTTGAGGGACCGGTGCCCGAAAGGGCGTACAGGTTCGAGTCCTGTCGTGGGCACTCGCGCGGCGGATTTCGCCGCTCGCGAGAAGCGCAGGGTGTGCGCCCGTAGCTCAGCTGGATAGAGCGTCTGACTACGGATCAGAAGGTCGGGGGTTCGAATCCTCCCGGGCGTACTTGGAGCAGGACGAGCGGCGGCCGCGGGTGCGTCCGCGCTCGCACGGCCCGGCGATCGAGCCGGGTGATACGGGCGCGTAGCTCAGATGGTTAGAGCGCTACGTTGACATCGTAGAGGCCAGAGGTTCGAGTCCTCTCGCGCCCATGCAGACCCGAAAAGGGGCCGTAGCTCAGTTGGGAGAGCGCTTGAATCGCACTCAAGAGGTCAGGGGTTCGAATCCCCTCGGCTCCACTCGGACGGTGATTCGCCACCATAGCTCAGCTGGTAGAGCACGTCACTCGTAATGACGGGGTCGTCGGTTCGAGTCCGACTGGTGGCTCTGGGCTCGGGTCCCGACGGCCCGCCCGCGACACAGCCCCGTGGTGTAATTGGCAACACGTCTGACTCTGGATCAGAAGAGTCCAGGTTCGAACCCTGGCGGGGCTATCAGCAGGATCGACAAGAGACGTGGAGGGGTGGCCGAGTGGCTTAAGGCGGCGCCCTGCTAAGGCGTTGGCGCGAAAGTGCCTCGTGGGTTCGAATCCCACCCCCTCCGTTCCTGTTCGCGTCGGGGCCCGTTTCCCGGTTGCGCAGGGCCAGGAACCAGGACGGGTGGCCGAGTGGCTTAAGGCGCACGATTGGAAATCGTGTGGGTTTACGCCCACGTGGGTTCGAATCCCACCCCGTCCGTTCGAGCGGTATCCGTAGGTCGACGTGTGGGGGATGCGATGCGGCCCCCGCGTCGATGGACGGGGCGTGGCTCAGTCCGGTAGAGCGCTGCGTTCGGGTCGCAGAGGTCCCCGGTTCGAATCCGGGCGCCCCGATTGACGTACCGCCGCGAAAGCGGCGGCGCCTTGGCTTCTCCCGGTGACGGCGAGGCCCGGTAGCAGGAAGCCGGGCAGAACCGAGGCATTCCGACCGAGAGCTTCATCCGAACGCCCTTTCGGCGTTTCAGCTGAAACGTGCGGGCTGGACGCCACGGGGACGAAGGAGCTGGGAGGCGTAGTCCTAACTGGTAAGGCACCGCACTCGAAATGCGGCGGGCTTCAACGCCCATGGGGGTTCGAGTCCCTCCGCCTCCGCCTTACGCGACGATAAACCGTCTCCGTCCCGCGGGGCCTCACGGCCCCGCGGGACTTTTTCGGTGTGGGGGATGCCGGCGAGAACGCGGGCGACGTTGGCCTCCTCGACCAACACGGCGTGCTGGACAGGAGCGGGCGCCTCCACCAGGGCGACGGCGGGCTACCCCTCCAGGATCTCCCTGGGCTCCATCCGGGATGCCCTGAGGCCGGGCACCAGGGTGCACGTGGCGGCGGCGGCCGCCACGGCAGCGACGGCGCCACCCACCGCCAGCGGGTCCCACGGTTCCACCCCGAACAGCAGCGCGGCCAGGGCCGGTCGGGCCAGCGCGACCCCCGCCAGCCCCAGGACCACCCCCACCGCCACGCCCGCCAGCGGCGCGGTCAGCCCGGGCAGCACGGCCCTTGTCCGGCCGGCGCCCAGGGCCACCCGCACCGCCACCTGGCGGCGGCGTCTGGCCGCGACGAACGCCGAGAGCCCACCCACGCCCACCATGGCGATCACGAACGCGAGCCCGCCCACAAACGAGAGCAAGAGGAGGTTGAACCGCCGGGGCGCCGTGTGGGCTTCCATGCGCTCACGGAGCGTGGAGGCGTCCACGAGGGGGAGCGCCGCGTCCACCCCCCGCAGGGCGGCATGGACGGCGGGCCACGGGTCCACGTCCGAACGGGCGGCTCGCACCGCCACCCACATGCGGCCGAAGGGGCGGGACTGGACGAACGGCTCGAACACCAGCGGCACGGCCGGCCGGTCGGGCCCGACCTCCCGGGCGTCCTCCACCACCCCCACCACGCGGGTGGGGGGCATGGGAGGCGTGGCGCCGGAAGTGGTGCCGGTGCCGCCCCGGACGAGAGCCCGCCCCACGACGTCGGCCGGGTCGTCCGCGCCGAAGAGCAGGACGGCGGCGCTCCGGTCCAGCACGGCCACGTCCTCGGCGTCCGGCCCGTCCCGCTCGTCGGGCAGGCGGCCGGCGAGGAGGCGTATGCCCAGCGTCTCGAAGTACCCGGGCCCGACGGTGCGCTTCCGGACCGTACGGGCCGCCTCGAGGCTCGCTTCCGGACGCAGCTCCACGTCGAAGTCGAGCCCCTCCGCCCCTGGAAGGGCGGTGGCCACCGTGGCCGAGGCGATCTCCGGCCGGGCCTCCAGGGCCTCCCGGAGCTCCTCGAAGAAGCGGAGGTGAGCGGCGCCATCGCCCGGGTTGTAGCGATCGATGGGCAGCACGACCCGGGCGGCCCGGAGTCCGGCGACGTCGAAGCCGGGGTCCACCGCCTGGACCCGCTGCCAGCTCCGGAGCAGGAGCCCGGTCGCCGCCAGGAGGACCACCGCCAAGGCCGTCTGGACCGCCAGGAGCGTCCGCTGGAGCCGCACGGTGGCGGGAGCGGAGCCGCCAGGACGCCGTGCGAGGGCGGCGGCGGGCGCCCGCCGGCCGGCGTACAGGGCCGGGGCCGCCGCGGCCACGGCCGTCACCAGGAACGCCACGGCCGCCGCGTACGAGGCCACGCGGGGGGTGACGCGTAGGTCGGCCCAGCCCGGAACGTGACCGGGGTCCACGGCCACGAATACCCGGAGGAGGAGGACGGCCAGCCCTATGCCCACAGCGGAGCCGGCCAGCCCCAGCACTGCACCCTCCACCAGCAGCAGGCCGCGCACCGCTCCGGGGGCGGCGCCCAGCGCCACCCGCACGCCCAGCTCGGGGAGCCGTTCGAGGCCCCGGGCCACCAGGAGCTGGATGACGTTCAACGCCGCGAGCAGGAGGACGAGGGTGACCGCCCCGAGCAGCACGGGCAGGGTGGAGTCGGAGGGACGGTACAGGGCGTCCAGGGGAGCGGCCCGGGCCTCCAGGTCGGGGAAGTCCCCCGACGGCGGCATCCGCCGCCTGAGGTCGGCCCCGAGACGCTCGATCGTGACGGAATGGCCGGGGTCGGTCCACCCGATCATGCCGTAGGCGGGATACCCCGCGAAGGAGCGCTCCGACGGGCTGGGCGCGTAGGGTGACCACCCCACCACCGACCGGTCCAGGGGAAGCCGGAAGCCGGCGCGGGCCACGCCCACCACCGTGTAGGTACTGCCATTCAACGTCAGCCCGTGCCCCACCACGTCCGGATCCGCGCCGAGCTGCTTCCGCCAGAAGGCGTGGGCCAGGAGGATCACCCTCGTTCCGGAGGACGCGTCTTCCTCCGCCGGGAGCCGTCCCACGACCGGGGCGGCGCCCAGGCGCACGAGAAGCGACGGAGAGACGTTGGCCCGGAGCACGTCGGTGGGATCGCCGAGGCCGGTAAGGGTGGCTCGGCCGACGGAGACGACGCCCGAACCCGCCAGCAGGGGCGACTCCGACCAGGCGCGCCAGGCGTCGGGAGTGACTTCCCGGTTGGAGCCGGGATCGCCGGGGTCCTCCATCCATAGCTGGACGAGCCCGTCGGGCCGGTCGTATGGAAGGGGCGCCAGGAGCATCCCGTCCACGACCGTGAAGACCGCCACGTCGGCGCCCACGGCGAGGGCCACGGTGAGCACCGCCAACGCCGGCACGAGCGGAGCCCGGCGGAGGCCCCGGAGCGCGTAGCGGAAGGTGCCCGGAGCGATGCGTGGGGCCGCGGAACGCCGGAGCAGCGGGGCCCGAACCACGTAGTGGGCCACCTGCCGCCAGTACCACGCACGGCCCCCGCCCCGGCGCCGGTGGAAGTCGTCCAGGTCGGCGAGGACGTCGTCGCGGATGCTCCGCGGAAGGATCCGGCGGAGGAGCCAGCGGGCGAGCCTCGGCGTTCCCGGGCCCTGCCCGCTCACGGGGAGTCTCCGGCATCGGCGGCGCGCCACAGGGCGTCCAGCTCGGAGTGGGTCTCCCGAAGCCGGGCCAGGCCCTCGGCCGTGGGTTCGTAGCAGCGGCGCTCCCGTCCCCCTTCCTCCGCCCTCGCGCGCCGCAGCTCGGACCTCACCCAGCCCTTCTCCTCCAGCCGCCGGAGCGACACGTGGAGCGTCGCCAGCGCCACGTCGCGACCGGTGACGGCTTCCAGGTGGATCGCCACCGACACGCTGTATGCCTCGGGCCCCAGCGCCCGCAGCGCCAGGAGGATCCGGTGCTCCAGCTCGCCCATTCTGTTCCCCGCCATCGCCTCCCCCCTCTCGCCCACGCCACGGGCGGCAGACCTCCGTCGCCCCGGTCTCCCCACCTTCGCCGCCACGTCGCGGCTCGTGGCCTCACGGGTCCCTCATCCCGCAGGTCTCGGGTCTCCCGAGTCTCGGATCTCGCGGGCCATGCATCTCCGGGGCCACGCGGCCCCGGATGTTGTGTGACAATTCCAGTAGTCCGTGCGCCTCCAGGGTAGTGTTGTGTGACAATTCCAGTCAAGGGATGGGCGCTGGGCCCTGGCGTGGCGAGCGTCAGCTCGACGCGAACATGGAGGAGGCACGTTTCCGGCCGTCGTGCCATCGTCGGATCGAACAGGCGACGGACCGCGTCGAAGCGGCCATCGCCGGACAGAGACGGAACCCTCGAACAGGGACGGAAGGAGGACGATCGCCGCGGACTGCTCGGGTCCGGTGTTCCCCATGCTCGCGATCGCCTTCACCGACATGGACCCGGACGACGGGGCGGGATACGAGGAGGGCGTCGACCTTCCGATCTCGGCGCTGTTCGACGCGAACGGGGACGGCTCGATCAGCGTGGGCGACGAAGTCCGCGTCTACGGCTTCCCCGTCGACTTCGACGCGAGCGCCTTCGGCAGCGTGTCGGTATCCTCGCACACCGTGACGAAAGTCCTGTCCACTGCCTCCGACTATGTCGTGGTCGGCGAGGCGAACGGGGCGTACTTCTACTGGATGAACAGGTACCCGTGGGAGGCGTACTTCGAGGAGGACGGACCCTGAATGTCCTGGATTCTACAGACGGCACGTCCCTCGACCGGATCGAGACCGTATTCCGGGGAGAGCCCAGTCTCCCGGACCGGACGCTGTCGCTCACGGACGCGGCGGCCACCGACGACGCCTTCGTGGACATCGAGATCACCATCACTCCGTAGGCGTGCTCGCTCGGAGGCCCCGATCACCGCGGGAACCTGCGGGAAGAGGGGGTTCGAGTCCGTCCCGCGGGGCCGTGAGGCCCCGCGGGACTTCTCTCAAAGGGGTGCTCGGGGAACCGGCCACTACCGCATGATCTGGGCGATCTCGTCGGCCGAGTAGGGGAGGCCCTCGCTGAGGATCCGGTGGCCGTTCTCGGTCACGAGGATCATATCCTCGAGGTAGAAGGCGTCCTCGCCGACGGAGACCCCGGGCTCGTACGCGACCACCATCCCGGTCTCGAGCGTATCGGGGATGTCCTCCCCGCTGTCGATCCCGACGCCGTGGATGTGCCAGACGTACTCCTCGCCCGACAGTATGGCCTCGGCGGCCGCCCGCCCGGTCGCGGTCCCGAGCGACCCGGTCCTGCGCTCCACCTCCCCACGGCTCGCGGCGCCAGCGTCACCGACCACGAGCCCCTGATCATCGCCCTACCGGGTGACCGTAATCCCGGAATAGCCGATCCCGTCCGGCCCCGAGCCCGCCGGCAGGTAGCCCACCACCGTTCGGCTGTGGATGTCCACCACGGCGATCCGACCCGCCCGGGAGAGGGACTGGAAGAGGTGTCGCCCGTCGGGGTGCAGCGTGAGGCCCTGGGGTCCCTCGCCGGTGAAGTCGATGCGCCCCAGCTCCTCGTAGGTGTCGCCATCGAAGAAGCGCAGCGTCTCGTCGCCCAGGTCGGGGATGATGATCTGCGCCACGCCCGGAGTCAGGAAGATGCGGTAGGGCCAGCCGAAGCCGTCCGCCACGAGCGTCGCGGAGCCGTCGGACGTGTCGAAGGCGGTGACCCGGCCCGTGTCGTTGCTCCCCGCGAACACACGGCGGCCGTCCGGTGACACGTTCACGGCCTCGGGGGCGGCGGGAGCGTCGAAGGCCCGGACCTTGGTGCCCGCATCCACGTCCAGCTCGGTGACCGTGTTGGAGCCGATGTCCCCGGTCCAGATCGTCGAGCCGTCGGCGGTGACGGCCAGCATGTGGGACCCCTGGGCGTCGGTGGAGATGTCCGCGACGGTCCGGCCGTCGGACACGCGGACCAGCACCACCGTCTGCGAGGCCTCGGAGGTGACGGCCACGACCTCGCCCCCCGGCATGAAGGAGATGCCGTGGGGTCGGGGGAAGGCGGCCAGATCGATGGTCCGGAGCCGACGGCCCCCGGCGACGTCGAAGACCGTCAGGGAGTTCCCGCCGTCGTAGTCGGTC
>JASFUL010000091.1:0-13792 GCA_050050315.1 Gemmatimonadota bacterium | reverse complement strand
ACGACCCTCCCCCGTCGACGACGGGTCGGGAGCCCAGGAACGACGCGCGCCGGCCCGGTTTAAGATACCCGATGACACCCCCGAACCCCCCGCCTCGGCTACCGGAGCGGCCTCCGGAGTCGTACTACCGGAGTCGCGGCGCCCGACGTTCGCGGCGTCGTGTGGCTCTGTGGGCGTTCGGGTTGTCGTTCGTGCTGCACGCGGCGGCGATCCTCTTCTATCCGCTCCTGATCGCCCCTCCCGAGCCGGGATCCGCGTCCCCCGCCGCCGCCGACCTCCCCGCGCCCGCCGGCACCGAGATCGTGCGACTCCTGGAGGTCCCGGAGGACGAGCTCGAGCGCCCGGAGGAGCCGCGGACCGAGCGCGTGCCGGTTCCGACGCCGCCGGTCCGCGCCGCTCCCGCCGAGCCGGGCGAGGCCGAGGGCGAGGAGGCAGCGGAGCCCGTCGGCCCGACGGCGGCGGAGCGCGTGCGCGCCTCCGGCCCCGACGTCCGGCTGATCGCCCCACTGTCGGACGACGTCGTGGGACTCAGCCGGGAGCAGATCGCCGAGCTCGAGCTGCGCTGGGCCCTCGAGTCCCTGAACGACTCGGCCGCGGCCGCCGCCGAGGCGGCGCGCCGGGCCCTGGATTGGACGTTCACGGACGCGGATGGCAAGCGGTGGGGCGTCTCTCCCGGGAAGCTCCATCTGGGCGACCTCACGCTCCCCCTCCCCCAGCTCTTCGGCGCCCCGTACGACCCCAACGCGTGGAAGGGATCCATGGACGCGGACCTCGAGCGGGCGGCCGGGAGCGCCGCCGCGCGAGAGACGCTGGACGAGCGCGCCAGGGCCATCCGGGAGCGCAAGGACCGCGAGCGGGAGGAGCAGCCGGACACCACCCGGGAGGGTGGCGGAGGATAAACATTTGACGTCACACCCCCCCCGGCGTTAGATCCAGGATCGGTGGAACATCTCTGGATCCACGAGTCCTCGTCGGGAGTACGCGTGTTCGACCAGACGACTCACGCCGGTCGGACGTTCTACGCCGGTCTTCTGGAGGCGCTGACCCGCGTCATGGGAAGCGCCAAGGGTTACCTCTTCGAGCACGCACCCCGCCTCACCCATCTCTCCCGCCAGCTCGCCGTCCACATGGGGATGGACCGGCAGACCACGTCCGAGCTGGTCTTCGCCGCGGTCCTCGCCGACCTCGGCATGATCGGCCTGGCGGAGGACGCATGGGAGGACCCCCGTCCGGTCCTCGACCCGGACACGCGGGCCCGGGTGGACCTGCACACCCTCCGCAGCGAGGCCGCGGTGGCCGGCATCCCCCATCTGGAGGGAGTCGGAGACATCGTGCGTTCGCACCACGAGTGGTGGAACGGGGAGGGATACCCGGACGGTCGGGCCGGCGAGGAGATCCCCGTGGGCGCCCGCATCCTGCGGCTGGCCGACACGGTGTGCGCCCTGGGGCAGCGACGTCCCCACCGGCCGCCGATGGCGCCGGAGCGGATCCGGGGGCTGGTCCGGCTGAACCGCGGCGCCGAGTTCTGTCCCGAGGTCGCGGACGTGTACCTGGATCTGGCGCGGGACGGCCGCCTGAACCCCTTCGACCCGCGGGCCTATCACCGCTCTCTCCGCCAGGCGGCCGAGCACCTCCTCCCGCCGGAGGTCTCGCCCCTCTCCGTGGACCACCTGCTGGACATCCTGGCCAACCTCATCGACGCGAAGGACCCCTACACCGGCGGACACTCGCGCCGGGTGGCGATCCTGGCGGTGGCGGTCGCGAGGCGTCTCGGCCTGGACGAGCACTTCCGCTCGACGGTCTGGGCGGCGGGCTACCTGCACGATCTCGGCAAGCTGGCGGTCCCCCTGCGCGTCCTCGCCAAGGACGGACCGCTCCTCGAGGAAGAGATGCGCCGGGTCCGGGGGCATACCCACCTCGGCGCGGACATCCTCCAGACCATCCGGAGCCTCCGACACCTGGCCACCGGTGCCCGCTACCATCACGAGCACTGGGACGGGAGCGGATACCCGGAAGGCCTCAGCGGCGAGAACATCCCGATGGTGGCGCGCATCCTCTCCATCTGCGACGCGTACGACGCCATGACGTCCACCCGCGCGTACCGTCCGGGGCGGCCCCACGACGAGGCCATCGAAGAGATCGCGCGCTGCACCGGCGGCCACTTCGGTCCGACCGTATCGGCGGCGTTCCTGGAGCTCCCGGACCACCTCTTCCACTCCGTCCGTCAGCAGGCCGCTCCCCGGGCCGACCTCCCCGTCCCGGACGCCCTGGTCGGCCGCCCCCCGGGCGGTTGGCGCTCCCGCGCCCGCGTGTCCTGAGGGGCCCTTTCCGGGCCTCCCTTCGCGGGAACCCCGTCGTCCCCGGAGCGTACCCACGTCCCGAGCCCGCGAACGCGGAACGGGCGCGGGGCCGGTCCCCACGTCGGCGGCCCGCCCACCCCTCTCCGACCGGGCAGGAAGAACATGGCGTACATCCGTGGTCCGGTGACCGGCGCCGGCTGGGGCCGGTGGTCCCCCTTCCTGGCGGGGGCCGCCCTGGGTCTCCTGGCAGGCGTCGTCCTCGGGAGAACGGCCGGTCCGGGTGATGGATCGACCCCGGCCCCCGACGGCGACGAAGAGCGTCGGTCCCGGTGGCGGGAGACGTGGGACGCGGCCGTCGACGGCGCCTCGGGGCGGCTCGCGGCCGCGCGGAGCCTGGTGGCCGGGCCGTCTCCGGATCTGGACGTCGCCGCGCTGGAAGGGCGCGTAACGGGAATGGCGTGCGCCGGAGGCTGCAAGATCCGCCTGCTGGGCGACGGAATCGTGGAGGTCGTGGGCGACTGCGCCTCGGAGGACGACGCCCGGGCGCTCCTGGACGCCGTGGCCGGGGAGCCGGGGGTCGAGGTGGTCGTGAACCGTGTCTGGACGCCCGCGTCGGGCGGACCGGTGGAGGAGACGGGGTGACGCCGCATTGACGCTGTCCCTTCCGGAATCGACCTTCCGGGCTCGCCCCGCGAACGGTTCCGGAATCCGGGTCCGCCCGGGCGGTCCCGGATGCGGCGGGGCTCAACGAGAAGAGGATCCCACGAGGTGACGTTGCCGTGAGCCACGAGCTCGCCCCCCGGTTCGACCCGAAGGCCTTCGAGTCGGACCTCTACCAGAGGTGGAAGGACCGAGGGTACTTCCACGTCCCCGCCGAGCGCGTGCTGGAGGACGGCGCGGACCCCTTCGTGATCGTCATCCCTCCTCCCAACGTGACGGCGGTGCTCCACATGGGGCACGGCCTGAACAACACCATCCAGGACGTCCTCATCCGGTGGCGGAGGATGCAGGGTCGGGCCTCCGAGTGGCTGCCGGGCACCGACCACGCCGGCATCGCGACCCAGAACGTCGTCGAGCGCATGCTGGCCGACGAGGGCAAGCACCGCGACGACCTGGGCCGCGAGGCCTTCGTCGAGCGCGTCTGGGACTTCGTGCACGAGACCGGCGGGACGATCCTCGAGCAGCTCGAGGCCATCGGGTGCTCGTGCGACTGGGCGCGGACGGCGTTCACCCTGGACCCCCACCTGAGCCGGGCGGTGCGCGAGGTCTTCGTGCGCCTCCACGAGAAGGGGCTCATCTACCGGGGCGAGTACATCATCAACTGGTGCCCCCGGTGTCACACCGCCCTCTCCAACGAGGAGGCCGAGGGCGAGGAGACGCAGGGGAGGATGTGGCACCTGCGCTATCCGCTCGCCGAGGAGGCGTTCGAAGCGGCCGAGAGGGCGCGCGCGGCCGGGGCGGAGGCGGTCGGCCGGGGCGAGGACGGCCGCTGGTACCTCACCGTTTCGACGACGCGGCCGGAGACCATGCTGGGCGACACAGGCGTGGCGGTGCATCCCGACGACGACCGGTACCGTCCCCTCGTCGGGGCCACGGCGCATCTCCCGCTCACGGGCCGTACGATCCCCATCGTCGCGGACGAGTTTGTGGACCCGGAGTTCGGCACCGGGATGGTCAAGGTCACCCCCGCCCACGACCCGAACGACTTCGAGATCGCCGAGCGCACGGGTCTCGAGATGCGGAACGTCATGACCGAGACTGCGGTCATGAACGAGAACGCGCCCGAGCGGTTCCGGGGCATGGACCGCTTCGACGCCCGCCGTGCGGTGGTCGAGGCGCTGGAGGAGGAGGGCCTCTTCGCGGGCGACGACGAGCACACCCACACCATCCCCCACTGCTACCGCTGCGACACGGTGGTCGAGCCGCGGCTCTCCATGCAGTGGTTCGTGAAGATGGAACCGCTGGCGAAGCCCGCGCTCCGGGCCAGCTACGACGGAACCGTCACCTTCACGCCGTCCCGGTGGAAGAAGGTCTACGAGCACTGGCTCGAGAACATCCGGGACTGGTGCATCAGCCGTCAGCTCTGGTGGGGCCACCGGATCCCGGTGTGGTACTGCCGGGACTGCGACGAGACGATCGTGGCCCGGGAGGACCCGGACGGCTGTCCGTCGTGCGCCGGGAGCGACCTGGTGCAGGACGAGGACGTGCTGGACACGTGGTTCAGCTCGTGGCTCTGGCCCATGAGCACCTTCGGGTGGCCCGACGAGACGCCCGACCTCGAGGCGTTCTACCCCGGCCACGTGCTGTCGACGGCCCCCGAGATCCTGTTCTTCTGGGTCGCCCGGATGATCATGGCCGGGTACGAGTTCCTGGGGGAGACGCCGTTCACCGACGTGTACCTGCACGCGACGGTCCGGGACGCCCAGGGACGCAAGATGTCCAAGTCGCTGGGCAACGGCATCGACCCCCTCGAGGTGGTGGACCTGTACGGCGCCGACGCGCTGCGCTTCACCGTGCTCTCGGCCGCGGCGGTCGGCACCGACATCCAGCTGGATCCCGACGACCTCGAGACCTCCTTCTCGCCGGGGCGCAACTTCGCCAACAAGATCTGGAACGCCGGACGCTTCACGCTCATGAGCGTGGGCGAGGAGCCGGTGTCCACGCTGGCGGAGGTGGAGGACGACCTCGAGCTGGCGGACCGCTGGATCCTGTCGCGCCTGGACTGGACGGTCGAGGACGTGACGAGGAACCTGGACAGCTTCCGTCTCCACGAGGTGTGCGAGGACCTGCGCGCCTTCTTCTGGGGCGAGCTCGCCGACTGGTACCTCGAGCTGGTGAAGACGCGGCTCTGGGGGGACGAGGGCGAGGCCAGCCGCGAGGCGGCCCGGTCGACGCTGGTCGTGGTCCTCGACCGGGTCCTCCGGCTGCTGCATCCCCTGACGCCCTTCGTCACCGCGGCCCTCTGGGACCGGCTACCGTGGCCCTCGGGCCCCGGGGCCGAGGAACGGCCGGAGGACCTCATGATCGCGCCCTGGCCCGGGCCCGGGGACCTCACGCCCGGTCGGGACGCCGAAGCGGAGGCCCGCATGGCGGCGCTCCAGGAGCTGGTGACCGGCGTGCGCAGCCTGCGGAAGGAGTACGGCGTTCCGGAGGGCCAGCAGGTGACGGTGCTGCTGGCGTCGGGGTCCGCGGCCTTCCGCGAGGCCGTCGAGGGTCAGAGGACGCAGCTCGATCGCCTGGCCCGCGTGGGCGACGTGCGCTGGGAACGGGCCGGCGAAGGGACCATCGGGGCGCACGCCGTCCTCACGAATGGCGCCGAGGTCTTCCTCCCCCTGGAGGACGTGGTCGACCTCGACCGCGAGCGGGAGCGTCTGCGGGGGGAGATCGACAAGCTGGAGGGCTACCTCCGGGGCACCGAGAGCAAGCTCGAGAACGAGCAGTTCGTCACGAAGGCGCCCGAGGAGGTGGTCGATCGGGAGCGGGAGAAGGCGAGGAGCCAGCGGGAGCAGCTCGACAAGCTGAGGGAGAAGCTGGACCTCTTCGAAGGCCGGGGATGAGACCCTCCGCCGTCCGGTCCGCCGCCCTGCCGGCGACGGCGGTGACGCTGGTCGGGCTCGCGTGGGGATGCGCGAGGCAGGGGGCGCCGACGGGGGGCGACCCGGACCGTATCCCGCCCGTGGTCGTCTCGACCCGCCCCGACACCTTCCAGGTCCTGGAGGGGGTGGACGATCCGATCCGGATCGAGTTCTCCGAGCGTATCAGCGAGCGCCCGAGGTCGGGCACGCTCGATGACGCCGTGCTGGTGTCGCCGCGGACCGGAGAGGTGCGGGTCCACCACGGCCGCAGCTCCCTGGAGGTGGACCTCTCCGGTGGCTTCCGGCCGGGCCTCGTGTACCGCGTGACGGTGCTGCCCGTCGTCCAGGACATGTTCAACAACTCGCTCCAGGAGCCGTTCGAGTTCGTGTTCAGCACCGGGGGCGAGTTCTTTCCGACGGCCGTGGCGGGGCTCGTCCTCGACCGCCTCACGGGTCGTCCGGTCGAGGACGCCCGGGTCGTGGCTCGTGCCACGGCCGGTGACACGTCCGTGGTGTACGTGTCCCGGACCGACACCAGCGGCATCTTCGCGCTGCGGTTCCTGCCACCGGCCGAGTACGAGGTGGTGGCCTTCACGGACGGAGACCGGGACTTCCAGCCCGACTCCTTCGAGGTGCAGGGCAGGGAGGTGGTGAGCCTCGCCGACACCGTGCTGACCGACCTGGTGATCCTCCAGCCCGACACGCTCCCGGCCCGTCTGGCGCGTGCGGAGCCCCTCGACTCCGCCGTGCTGCGCCTCGTCTTCGACGACTACGTGGAGCCCCTGATGGACCCGGCCGGGGTGCGGGTCACGCTCCAGCCCGACTCGACGACCCCCGCCGGCGCCCCGGCACCCCCCGGGGTGGTTCGCGTCTTCCACCCCCCGGTGTGGGAGGAGTGGCGTGACTCCGTGCAGGCCGTCGCGGACTCGTTGGCCGCCGACTCGGCCGCGGCCGCCGACAGCGCCGCGGCGGACACGGCCGCGGCGGCGGGGCAGCCGGAGCGCGCGGCCGCCGGGCCCAACCCGGGGCCGGCCACGGCCGACACGGAGTCCCTCCTCGACGTGCCCTTGCCGGAACAGGAGCTGGTGGTGTTGCTCGACGACGAGCTTCCGGCGGGAACGCCGTATCGCGTGACCGTGGCGGGGGTGACCAACGTCTACGGCCTCACCGGGGGTGGTGGGAGCGTCCTCGTGCTGCGCGAGGAGGTGGAGGTGCCGCCGGACACGGCGGGGCCGGCGGCGGACAGCACGGGCGCGCCCCCGGACACCGCGGCCGTTCCCGCGGACACGACGGGCGTGGGGGCCGATTCCGCCGCGGCACCCCCCGACACGACGGCGGCCCCACCGGATACCGCCGCGGCGCCCCCCGACACGACGGGAGCCCCCCCCGACACGACGGGGGCCCCGCCCGACACGACGGGAGCCCCACCCGACACGACGGGAGCCCCACCCGACACGACGACGGCTCCTCCCGACACATCCCGTGTGGCCGCTCGCGAGCCCTGGCCGCGGGGCGCCCGTCCCCGACGCGGGGGCGGCCGACCCGTCGGGGGCCGTCCGTGACGGATCCCCGCCGTGCCATTCCGGGTCTCGACCGGCTCCTCGGGAGCGAGGCGGTCGCCCCCCTTCTCGAGGAGTGGCCCCGGGAGCGCGTGGCCGACGCCCTGCGGGGGGCCCTCGACGAGGCACGGCGCGGGGTCCCGGAGGGCGACGCCGATCCCGGCGACCTGGACGACCCCGCCCGGTACGCGGCGGCGGCGGAGCTCCGGCTCCGGCGGGCCGACCGCCCCTCGCTCCGACGCGTCGTCAACGCCACGGGGGTGGTCCTCCACACGAACCTCGGTCGGGCTCCCCTGGCCGACGAGGCCCGGGCGGCCATGGCGCGAGCGGGCGGTGGCTACTCGAACCTCGAGCTCGACCTCGAGGATGGGCGGAGGGGCTCCCGCTACGTCCACTGCGTCGCCCTGTTGCGGGAG
This sequence comes from Gemmatimonadota bacterium, assembly GCA_050050315.1. Lineage (GTDB taxonomy): Bacteria > Gemmatimonadota > Gemmatimonadetes > Longimicrobiales > Gaopeijiaceae > JASFUL01. Next base: position 5,942 of record JASFUL010000091.1, on the reverse strand, counting down.
CTGATCCGCGCCGAGGACGCGCTGGTCGTCAACAACAACGCCGCCGCTCTCGTGCTGGCCCTCAACACGGTGGCCCGCGGGGCCCCGGTGATCGTGTCCCGGGGCGAGCTCGTGGAGATCGGGGGAGGCTTCCGGATCCCCGACATGCTCGAGCGGGCGGGGACCCGTCTCGTGGAGGTCGGAACCACGAACCGCACGCGTCCGGACGACTACCGCCGCGCGCTGTCCGGGCGGGGGACGGGCGCCATCCTGAAGGTCCACCGCTCGAACTTCCGCATGACCGGCTTCACCGAGGAAGCCTCCCTGGAGTCGCTGTCGGAGGTGGCGTCCGAGGCGGGGGTCCCGTTGATCCACGACCTGGGCTCGGGCCTCCTGGTCGACGCGGAAGGTCTGGGGCTGCCTCCCGAGCCGACGCCCGCGGGGAGCCTAGCGGCCGGGAGCGACGTGGTCTGTTTCTCGGGCGACAAGCTGCTGGGGGGTCCCCAGGCGGGGCTCCTCGCCGGCGGGGTCCGGTGGATCGCGCCCATGCGGTCCAACCCCCTGTGTCGGGCGTTGCGGGTGGACAAGGTCACCCTGGCCGGGCTGGAAGCGACGCTGGCCCTCTACCGGGATCCCGCCGCGGCGGTTCGCCGCATTCCGGCGCTGGCGGCGCTGACCGCCGAGCCCGAGCGCCTGCGCGAGAGGGCCGAAGCGCTGTCCGTTGCCGTGGGGGAGTCCGGGTGGGTCGCCCGCGTCGAGCCCACCGTCGGCAGGGTAGGGGGCGGGACGTACCCCGGCTTCGAGCTGCCCTCGTGGGCCCTGCTCCTCGACCCGGGCCCCGGGGGCTCCGCGGCGTCCCTGGCGGCCGGGCTGCGGGCGGCCGATCCCCCGGTCGTGCCGCGGGTGGAGGAAGGGTGCGTCGTGATCGACGTACGCACCGTTCTCGAGGGGGAGGAGGAAGACCTCCTGCGAGCGCTCGAGGCGGCCGTCGGCGCGCGCAACGGCGGCGGATCGGGTGCGGGCGCCGACGCCTCCGGGAAGGGGAGGGACGGTGTCTGATCCGGAGGGGGACCGGCTGCGCCCCGCCGTCTTCCTGGACCGCGACGGGACCGTGATCGTCGAGCGGGACTACCTGGCCGACCCCGACGGCGTGCGCCTCGTGGACGGCGCCGCCGACGCCATCCGGCGGCTCCGGGCCGCCGGGTTCGCGGTGGTGATCGTCACGAACCAGTCGGGCATCGCCCGGGGGCTCTACACCGAGGGGGACTACCGCGCGGTGGCCGCCCGGGTCGAGCAGGTCCTGCGCGAACGGGGGGCGGCACCCGACGCCACGTACTGGTGTCCCCACCATCCCGACTTCACGGGCCCGTGCTCGTGCCGCAAACCGGGGACCGGGATGTACCGTCGGGCGGCCGAGGATCTCGGTCTGGACCTGGCCGGCTCGTGGTACGTCGGCGACAAGGCGACCGACGTCCTGCCGGCCGAGGCGCTCGGGGGACGGGGGATTCTCGTGCGGACGGGATACGGAGACGAAGAGGACGCACCGGAGTCGGCCCGGGAGGTCGCCGACGTCGGGGGCGCGGTGGACCTGATCCTGGCGGACTCCTGACCGCCCGCTCCCACGGGATCGGCCCCGGGTCCGTCGGGCGTTCCGGCCCAGCGTGTGAGTTGACCCCCGGGACGAAGCGGGAATAGCTTCGAAATCGGCGCCGACGCGGCCGCCACGGTTCGCGGAGACGCGGCCCGCGCCAGGAACCGACCCTCCGCCGGTCGGGTAACAGAGGCGCTACATCGGAAGGACTCCCCAGCATTCGGAGAGCGAGGGAATGGTCAACCTCACAACGACCGCCATCTCGAAGGTCCAGGACTTCATCCGCCAGCACGGGACCGGCGAAGCGTCGGGTCTGCGGGTGGCGGTGCTGCCGGGCGGCTGCTCCGGCTTCCAGTACGGCCTGAACATCGAGGACGGTCCCGAGGGCGACGACGAGATCCTGGAGCAGGACGGAGTCAAGATCTTCGTGGACCCGTTCAGCGCCCAGTACCTCGACGGCGTCGAGATAGACTACGTCACGAGCATGATGGGATCCGGCTTCAGCTTCCGGAACCCGAACGCGACCGGCGGTTGCGGTTGCGGCTCCTCCTTCACCGTCTGAAGACCACCATTCGACGGAGCGGGCGGCCGGCCGTCACGCGGCCCCGCCCGCGCCGATCCAGGCTCGCCCCTTCCACCGACACCGCATGATCAGCATCCCCCGAGAGCCTCTCGCGTCCACCCTCGACTACCTGACGCTCCAGACGGAGGAGCTCGCGTCGCGCATCGCCCTGCGCAAGTCCGAGCTCAACGCGGTGGTGCTGGGCCACAACTACCAGCGCACGGAGATCCAGGAGGTCAGCGACTACCTCGGGGACTCCCTGGGGCTCAGTCAGGAGGCGGCCGAGACCGACGCCGACGTGATCGTCTTCTGCGGCGTGCACTTCATGGCCGAGACGGCCAAGGTGCTCTCGCCGGAGAAGACCGTCCTGATGCCCGACCTCAAGGCCGGATGCCCGATGGCGGACTTCGTCACGGGCGAGGCTCTCCGACGGCTGCAGGAGGAGCACCCCGACGCCGCCACCGTGGCGTACGTGAACTCCACCGCCGAGGTGAAGTCGCTGTCGGACATCTGCTGCACGTCGTCGAACGCGGTGCGGGTGGTGGAGTCGATCCCCCGGGACCGGCCCATCCTCTTCGTGCCCGACAAGAACCTCGCCGACTACGTCGCCGACCGGACCGGGCGGGACAACATCATCGCCTGGGAAGGCTACTGCTACGTCCACGACGACATGGTGCTGGACGAGCTCGAGCGGGTGCGGGCGAAGCACCCTTCCGCGAAGGTGGTGGTCCACCCCGAGGCGCGGCGCGAGCTGCTCGAGGCGGCCGACTTCGTCACCTCCACCAGCGGCATGGTCGACCTCGCCGAGGAGCACGACGCCCTGATCTTCGGGACCGAGCGGGGGCTCGTGGACCGCCTGAAGCAGCGCTTCCCGTCCAAGACGCTGATCCCCCTCTCGGGCGCGGCCATCTGCGGCAACATGAAGCTCAACACCCTCGCCAAGCTGGCGTGGTGCCTGGACCACGAGAAGCACGAGGTGAGGCTCGACGAGGGCGTCCGCAGGGGCGCCGAGCGGGCGCTCCGACGCATGCTGGCGCTGAGCGGTGGATGGAGCGCTCCCACCGAGGAGGAGCGAGAGCTGGAGCTGGCGGGCGTGCGACCCAACGGGTGCGGCTGCGCCTGACCCGATCCCGCCCCCGGGCGGCCCCCCGAGCCACCGGCACACTCCCTCCGCCGGCGGGTAGCTGCCCCCCGTCATGAGGATCCTCTCCTTCACCGGCGGTCCGTTCGCGGAGAACGGGTACGTGGCCGTCTGCCCCGCCACCCGCCAGGCCGTCGTCGTGGACCCCGGCGCCTCGGCTCCCCGCATGGTGGCGGCGCTGGCCGAGGAGGACGCCGACCTGGTGGCGATCCTCCTGACCCACGCCCACCTGGACCACGTGGAGGGCGTTCCCCGCATCCTCGAGTCGGCCGACGTCCCCGTGTACCTCCACCCGGCCGATCGCCCGCTCTGGGACGCCGCTCCCCAGCAGGCCGTGGCCTTCGGGCTCACGGCGCCCCGCCTCCCCGACCCCGACCATGCCCTCGCCCACGGCGAGCCGTTCCGCTTCGGCGAGGTCGAGCTCGCCGTGCGCCACGCGCCGGGCCACGCGCCGGGCCACGTGATCTTCTGGCACGAGGCGTCGGGCGCGGCGCTCGTGGGCGACGTGATCTTCGAGGGGTCCATCGGCCGGACCGACCTTCCCGGGGGCGACTTCCGCCAGCTCATCACGTCGATCCGGGAGCAGGTCCTCACCCTGCCCGACGACACGCGACTCCTCACGGGGCACGGCTACGAGACCTCCGTCGGCTGGGAGCGCCGCAACAACCCGTTCCTCACCCCCCAGTACGGGGGCGAGCTTGCCTGAGCGACGCGCGGCCGCGGCCGTCTTCGCGTCCGGGTCGGGGACGAACTTCCAGACCCTCCTGGACATGGAGCCGCGCGGCGCCGCGTGGCGGACCGTCCTGCTGGTGAGCGACCGGGACGACGCGGGAGCCCTCGACCGGGCGCGCTTGGCCGGCGTCGAGACGCGGGTCATTGCCGTGAAGGGCCGGAGCCCGGAAGACGTGGAGCGCGAGACCCTGGAGGCGCTGCGGGGCGCCGGGGTCGAGGTGATCTTCCTCGCCGGCTACCTGCGGCTGGTCCCCCCCGGCGTCGTGCGGGCCTTCCGGCGGCGGATCCTCAACATCCACCCGGCACTGCTGCCCTCCTTCGGCGGCAAGGGGATGTACGGGATGCACGTCCACCGGGCGGTCCTCGGCGCGGGGGTCCGCGTGACCGGGCCCACCGTGCACTTCGTGGACGAGCGGTACGACGAAGGGACGGTGGTGGCGCAGTGGCCCGTCCCGGTCCTCCCCGACGACACGCCCGAGACGCTCCAGGCCCGCGTGCTGGCGGCCGAGCACCGGATCTATCCCCTGGCCGCCGACCACCTCGCCCGGTGCGTGACCGAGGGGCGCGAGCCCGGCGCGCTGGAGCTGGCGGGCGGCGCCTTCACCCTCGTCCAGGGACCCGGTGGGGTCGGTCTGGACGAGCTGGTCCGACACCGCTTCCCACCGGATTCCGGAACCCCGAACCCATGACCGAACCATCGATGCGACCGAAGCGCGCGATCCTGAGCGTCTCCGACAAGCGTGGTGTCACGGATTTCGCACGGGCGCTCGCCGACGGGGGATGGCAGATCCTGTCCACGGGCGGCACGGCCCGGGCGCTCCGCGAGGCCGGCGTGTCCGTGACCGAGGTGGCGCGGGTCACGGGCCACGCCGAGATGATGCGCGGTCGGGTCAAGACGCTCCACCCCGCCGTGCACGCCGGCATCCTCGCCCGCCGGCACCGCGAGGACGACATGGCCGCCCTGGACGAGCAGGGGTACGGTCCGGTCGACCTCGTGGCGGTGAACCTCTACCCCTTCCGTGAGACCGTCGCCGCGGGCGACGTGCCCGTCGGCGAGGCGATGGAGCAGGTCGACATCGGAGGGCCGACCATGCTCCGGGCGGCGGCCAAGAACCACCGCGACGTGTGGGCCGTGGTCGATCCCGCCGACTACGGTCGGGTCCTCGAGGCCGTCGATGGAGACGGGGACGTGGCGGAGCCGCTGCGCCGGGAGCTGGCCGCGAAGGTCTTCGGTCACGTGAGCGCCTACGACGCGGCCATCGCCCGGTACCTGACCGGGGAAGCGGCGGCACCCGGGGCGGCGGCCGCCGCGGGAGAGCGGGTCCTGCCCGACAGCCTCTCGCTCCGGCTGGAGCGCGTGCAGACGCTCCGCTACGGCGAGAACCCCGACCAGGAGGCGGCGTTCTACCGCACCGCCGGTGGCGAGGCGCGCGGGTTGGCGGCCCTCGCGCAGCTCCACGGCAAGGAGCTCTCGTACAACAACCTGCTCGACCTGGACGGGGCGCTGCTCTGTCTCTCCCCGTTCGCGTTCACGCGCCGTCCGGCGTGCGTGATCATCAAGCACACGACGCCCGCCGGGCTGGCGGTGGGAGAGGATCTCGAGAGCGCGTATCGGCGCGCGCTCCGGACCGACCCGATGAGCTCCTTCGGATCCGTCATCGCCGTGAACCGTCCGGTGGACGCCGCCACCGCCGGGGCCATGCGCGAGCTGTTCATCGAGTGCATCGTCGCTCCGGGCTTCTCCGGGGAGGCGCTGGACGTCCTGACCGGCAAGAAGAGCCTGAGGCTGCTCACCTTCCCCGGCGTGGGCCACGCGGTGGAAGGGGAGCCGGCAGGCGCGGGCTGGTGGTCGTCGGCGGACGAGGAGCTCCGCCGGGCCGCCCGCTTCATCGCCGCCCAGGGCAGGCTCCCCGAGGCGCGGGCGGTCCGCAGCGTCT